>DASQFE010000688.1:0-7455 GCA_035633295.1 Ilumatobacteraceae bacterium
GGCTCACTCGGATTCGAAACGCGTCTGCAGGATCGGTCGAAGGTGAATCGCTACGACCCTGCGTTCGAAAACGAGGGCTGGCACGACAGCACCGAGTTTCCCGTTCCGGAGGACAACCCCAACAGCGGCAACATGTACAAGCCGCTCTACTTCGACGGCGGACTCGCCATCCACGGCGCAAACAACGTTCCGACGAACCCGCAGAGCAAGGGGTGCGCCCGCCTGCGCCTCGAGAACCACAACATGCTGCTCGACTGGCTCGGCATCGGGGCGGTGACAACGCCCATCGGTGGCTCGAACTTCAACCTGACCGTCCGCATCGAGGGCGCCTACATCCCACCCGTCTGACGTCACACGGTGCCGGGCCTAACGTGACGTTTGCTGAGTTCGACCCGGTATCAAGCCCACGTCATCGGTGAAACGGAAACAGCACCCCCGCTGTCCGCAGTGGGCAGGATCGCCGGGCGCTGAGATGTTCTGCCAGGGCAGCAACGTCGCACTCACCGACGACGAGGAAGACGTCCTTCGCCACACCGTCGACCGTTGAGATACTCGCCGCCTCGACGGACACATCGTGGTCGGCGAACCATCTGCACACCGCCGACAGCAACCCGATGCGATCGGGCGCCATCACTCGAACGACCGATCGGCCGTCGCCTTCGCCGCTCACGGTCACCTCCGCCCGACCGGTACCGACGAACGGTGCCAGCACCGGAGCACCCTTGGCGATCGAGCGCAGGCGCTCGCCGATCACATCCCACTGGCCCCGATCGAGGCCGGTGTCGCACCGAACGGTGAGCGCATGCATCGCTGCTCGACCGTCAGGCCATGTCATGGCCGACGCATACACCACGGAGGCTCCGACGCTCGCGAGTACCGCCGCGGTGTCCGCGAGGAAGCCGGGACGGTCGCGCGCTACGACCGTGATGCGATACATGTTGGGTGCGCGCATCGAGCGAGCCACGGCGCGTACCTCGTCGGCCCGCACCCGCGGGTGGCACAACGCCAGGTCGCCGGCGAGGACCGTCGGCGGTGCGCTCAGCACCCACAGCGGTGATGCATTGCCGAGCAATCGGCGAATCACGGATGCTGGAAGGGTGGTCTCACTCAGTAGGTCCGCCAGGCGCGCCGTACTCGAAGTCGTGACCTGCTCGTAGTGCTGCATCTTTTGGATCTGGACCACGTTGTCGAGCACCTGGCCGAACACATCGGGTCGGGCGAGGAGCCACGAGTGTCCACCGGTGACCACATGGCCGTCGGATCCGAACGTCGAGCAGAAAGTGTCGAACGCCGCCATCGGAATCACCCCGTCACCATCACTCCACAACACGAGTGTCGGCAGGCCGCGGTCGGCAAGGGCCGACATCTCGTCGCTCAGGTCCGCGGTCATGGCGATGTGCGCTGCGTCGGCCACTGCGAGTGGGTCACGGATCACGTTGCCCAGGAAAATCCTCGGGAGGAGTCTGGCCGTGGCCCCACTTGCGTTCGGGAGCATGAACTGGATCACAGGATCGACGAGGTGCCTCGGTCGCACGTCACCGAACCGGGCCAGGACGTTGCCCACGAACACTCGTGGGTCACCAACCGAGTTCACCACCACCAGGTAGCGGGCCCGATCGGGGTGATCATGCGAGAACTTGGTTGCCACTCCGCCACCGAAGCTGTGGCCGAGCACCACCATTGGATCGTTCACCCCGACCGCCTCGACGAACGATCGGACCCACGAGGAGTAACCCTCGATGGTACGTTGCGCAGCGGGAAGCGCGGCGGTCCCACCGAACCCAGGGAGTGATGGCGCCAGCACGCGACATCCGCGCGAGGTGAGACGCCGCAGCGACCGCTGATAGGCACGATGATCGAGACCCCATCCGTGCAGGAAAAGCACCGGGAGACCGCGGCCTCCGGATGCGTACACCGCAGGTCGTCCATCGACGTTGATCCGACTCGTGACCATCTGGTCGACGTTCCAACGAGATCGCGCCGTCGGCGACAGGTCGGTGATCACCTTCGCCTCGGTGACGGTTTCCGGCGCGGTCACCATCGCCACGCCGGATCGGTTGGCTCTGCCATCACCCCGACCGTACGCACAGACCGAGTGCGTCCGTTGAACGGCTGATGAACATCGCAAGAACGAGTGTCGGCTCGGCGCCGGCGTTGAGCCGCGTTGCCGATCGGGGGTGAATCGACCCTTCGATGACGGGCACAGGGCATTCATCGGCCAACATGCGCTTGAAGCACAACGCGACGAACAGGGAGACGCTGATGGCGTGGGATTTCTCAACCGAACCGGAATTTCAGGAGAAGCTCGACTGGGTCGAGCAGTTCTGCAAGGAGGAGGTCGAGCCGCTGCATTACGTGTTCCCGTATGCGGTTCGTTCACCGGACCCGAAGGTGCAGGAGCTGGTCCGTGGCCTTCAGCAACAGGTGAAGGACCAGGGCCTCTGGGCGGTCTTCCTCGACGAGGACCTCGGCGGCCCCGGATTCGGGCAGTTGAAGCTCGGTTTGCTCAACGAGATCCTCGGCAAGTACCCAGCGGCCCCTCAGCTCTTCGGCGCAGCCGCACCGGACACCGGGAACATGGAGATGCTCGCGGCCTACGGCACCGACGAGCAGAAACAGCGGTGGTTGGAGCCACTGCTCAAGCAGGAGATGTTTTCGGCGTACTCGATGACAGAGCCGCAGGGAGGCTCGGACCCGAACCTCTTCAAGACCACGGCCGTTCGTGACGGCGAGGAATGGGTCATCACCGGCGAGAAGTGGTTCACCAGCGCCGGACGTGTCGCCGACATCCTGTTCGTGATGTGCACCAACGGCATGTACGTGGTGCCCCGCACCACGCCAGGCGTCGAGATCATGCCGGAGCCACGAAACCACAACCACATCAAGTACAACGATGTGCGCGTGCCACTCGACCATCTACTCGGGCCCGAGGACGGCGCCAAGGTGCTGGCGCAGCGACGACTCGGCGGCGGACGCATCCACCATGCGATGCGCACCATCGCGCAGTGCACGCTGGCCTTCGACATGATGTGCGAGCGGGCGTTGTCGCGCGAGTCACACGGCAAGATCATCGGCGAGCATCAGATGGTGCAGGAGAAGATCGCCCAGAGCTACGCCCAGCTTCGCATGCTGCGCTTGTTCGTCCTCGAAACGGCGTGGAAGATCGACAATACGTCCACCCAGGAGGCGCGCACCGACATTGCTGCGGTGAAGTTCACGATGGCGCGGGTGCTGCGCGAGATCTCGTTCAATGCGCTGCACATTCACGGCTCGCTGGGCACCACCGACCTCACTCCGCTCCAGGACATGTATGCGTCAGCGCCGACGATGGGCCTCGCCGACGGTGCCGACGAGGTACACATCTCGACTGTTGCGCGTCGCGTGCTCAAGGGTTACCGGCCGCACGAGGGCTTTTTCCCGCGCGAGTACATCCCGTACAAGCGTGAGGCGGCGTGGGAGCAGTTCCAGCCGAAGTTCGCCGCTGATCCCGAGCTGCTCGCATCGGCCGAGCAGTACAAGAAGTACTTCGCCGGTCGTCGCTGAGTCGCAACGGCTTGAACGATCCGGTCATGCGACCGAGCAGGGCTCCAGCAACTCAAGCAAGTCCGGGCCGACGTCGTAGCCGAGTTCTTGGAGGAAGAGCGCCCGACACCTGTCGATGTGGCGAACGGCCTCACCACGATTTCCCTCGGCGAGGTGGGCCAGCACGAGTGCACGATGGGTGGACTCACGCAGCGGCTCCAGGATGACGGCGCTGTACGCGACATCGATGGCCTCGTCGTAACGGCCAGCAGCAGCCAGCGCTTGCATGAGTTTCTCGGAGGCATGCAACGTGCGCTGACGGAACCGCTCGCGCTCCATCAGGACCCAGTCGTCGCACCAGTCGGGCAGGAGCTCATCAGCGAGACCTGACACCTCGACGTCGAGGTCGCCAGTTCCCGGCTCTCCCGCTCGAAGCCGCTCAGCCCATCTGTCGCGGTCGGCGAGATCGACCCTCACCGAGGGGTCGAGCCGCAGCCGCGAACCGCTTTCGAGTAAGACATTGAGGTCGGTGTTGCGATGGCGTCAGGCCTGTTCCCCGCGACGGCTCAGTGGGATATCGTGCGTTCGTGACAGGCTTCTGTGCCGATCGTGGGGTGGGGTGATGGCGATCGATAATGCCTGGCTCAGCCGTCGGGTCATCGGTTTTGCACACCAGGGCGGCGCAGCGGAGGGTCCGCCCAACACGATCGAGACCATGAGAAGGGCGCTGGACAACGGGTGTGCCGCACTCGAGTTCGATCTTCATCTCACCCGTGACAACCAGCTGGTGCTCCAACACGATCCCGAGCTCATTGTCGAGGGCAACGCCGTCAAGATCGCGGACACGGATCTCGATGCCTTGCGCGCGATCCAGCCTGACCTCGCCACTGTCAACGAGGTACTGGCCGCATTCCCGGAAGTGCCGTTGACCGTCGAGGTGAAAGCACCCAAGGCTGCCGAGTTGGCGGCTCGCATCTTGGCCGAGGAACCAGGCGACCGCCCAGTCATCGTGTCGGCGTTCGCGCCGGGCACTGTCGCCGCCGTCAAACGGGTTGCTCCAGGCCTCGACACGGCACCGGGTTGGCCGACGAACTTCGGGTTCTGGTTGCTGTCTCGACTGTGGAGTTCGCCACCGCTCGGTTCAGGACATGTTGCCCTGCAGGTCCCGTTGCGATTGGACCAGGTTGCCATCGTGAAACGCGTACCACTGCTTCGGCGGCTGCGAATCGCCGATCGCCGGCTGGTGAACGCCGCGCATCGGCGCGGACTCGCGGTCCATGTCTGGACGTTGAACGACGAGGGGGCCATGCGTGCCGCCATCGAGTTCGGAGCCGACGGCATTTTCACCGACTGCCCGAGCGTCCTCACCACGACACTGAACGCAACGGACAACTACTGGAGCTGCTGACGCGCTGAGACGCTTGACGGTTGAACTGATCAGCCACCATCCAGCTACTTCAGGGTGCCGAGTACAGCGACGCCCGCCGCTTGTGCGGCTACCACGAGACGATCGTCGACTGATGCAATGGCCAGTCCGCGACGGAGTGCAAGGTCGAGGTACGCGGCGTCATAGGTCGACAACTCGAAGGACCGTGCCAGCTGCAGCACGCGGCCGGTCGCATGCTCGAGGGCGAGCGAGTCGTCGACGTCGATCGGTAGCGCGAGCAGCAGCGAGACCAGCGCGGGGGTTTCATCGTCGGTGAGCCGACCGCGTCGCTGCGCCGATCGAATCGCGTTCGACACCTCGAGGGTCCACACTGAGGGGGCAACCGCTCGTCCATGTTCCAGGCGTGCGAGCACGGCATCAGCCGATGGTGACGACTCGTCCTCGAAGCACCAGCTCAAGGTGATTGATGCATCGACGACGAACGGCTCAGCGACGGCCATCGTCGATCAGGTCCCGAACCGTGACATCGCCGAGGGTTCGGCCCTGTCGGTTGAGACGCAGTCGGGCGATCACCTCGCCAGTCGTCATGGGTGAAACGGATCTCGCCACCGGCACGAGTACAGCCACTGGCCGTCCGTGCTTGCTGATCGTGAACGACTCGCCCCGTTCGACCTCGTCGAGGATTCGCGACAGGTGGGTCTTGGCCTCGTAGGCACCGAGTTGCTTCATTCGTCCACCATATCGACCAGTTGCCGACTAGTCGATTCACCAGGGGCCGTTCTGTCCATGTCTGACACTTCGCCTCGGCGTCGATCTCGCAGAGCGCCGTCGGCCCTGGCGTCGCGAGGGCCTATTAGCTTGTGGGTGTGCCTTCGTCTTCGGATGTGATGTCGCGACGCATTGCGGTCGCGCTGGCGGTTGCGCTGGCGACGCCGATCGTGGGCCTCGTGCTGTTGCTCGCGGCGCCCTCCGCTGACTCGCACTGGGATCACCAGCCATCGCATTTCTGGCTCGTGCTCGGGGCGGCCGCGATCGCTGGGGCGCTCGGCTGGTCCGTTGGCGTCTCGGCGCGACGGCGCTCGGATGCCCGACTGTTCCTTGTGTCGATGTCGTTCCTCTCCGCGTCGGCGTTCCTCGGACTCCATGCGCTGGCGACGCCGAGGGTGCTGATCTCGGGAGCGAACACTGGATTCGTACTTGCGGTTCCGGCCGGTCTGGTCATCGGGAGCGGGTTCGCCGTGTGGTCGGCAATCCCGTTGGACGGGCCTCGAGCACGGTGGGTGATGGCTCATGCCGGCGCGCTCCGCCTGGTCCTGTGTGCAGCAATTGCGATCTGGTTCATCATGTCGCTCGCCGAGTTGCCGCCGCTCGACGATCCGACACCGGTCGAATCAGGTTCGGCGTTGATGATCACGCTGGGCGTTCCGACGGCGTTGATGTTCGCGGTTGCGTCGTGGCGGTATCTGTCGCTCGCACGTGAGCGTCGCGCCGGTCTGCTCATCGCGATCGCCGCAGCTTGGATGCTGTTGGCCGAGGCTGCGATTGCGGTCAGCTTCACCGAGAACTGGCGGATCTCCTGGTGGGTGTGGCACGTCCTGATGGTCGTCGCGTTCGGCGCGATCGCGTACGCCTCGTGGCGACTGCCTGAGTACGAGCGATTCAGCGAGCTGTATCTCGATGAGGTGGCGGGTGGCACTCGGGAGGTCACGATCCTGTTCGCCGACCTCAAGGGCTTCACCGCGTTCTCCGAGGCGCACACGCCCGAGGAGGTGCGCTCGATGTTGAACACCTACTTCGAGGCGGTGCTTCCGGATATCCGGACGGCGGGTGGTCGCTTGGATCGCTTCATCGGCGATGCCGTGATGGTCACGTTCAACGTGTCAATGGACCAGCCGGACCACGCCGCACGCGCCGCACGCGCCGCGTTGGGGTTCCAGGCGTCTGCTCAGCAGGTGGCCGAGCGCCATCCGGACTGGCCGCGTTTCCGGGCGGGAATCAATACGGGCGTTGCCGTCGTCGGGGTGATCGGCGATGGTGCCGAGCGCGGGTACACCGTGCTCGGCGACACTGTGAACGTCGCCTCGCACATCGAGTCGCTGGCCCCGGTCGGGTCGATCGCAATCAGCGACGCAACGCGCTGCGCCGTGCCCGGGGCACAGGTGACGTCCCTCGGCACGGTGACGTTGAAGACGCGTAGCGAGCAGCTCGAGATCTGGCGCCTGGACGGAATCGACGTGCCGGCGCTCGACGGCTGAGGATCGAGGCCTCCCCGGACGCGTGCCAACAGGGCGCTACTCGATCCCCGTCGTTTGCGTTTGTGGGGCGAGTGACGTGTCCCACAACACGAGCAAGCCGCAAGAACACCCTTGGTGCCGGGGGTGGCCTGTCAAGGGTGGCGTGATGACCCAAGCGACACGGTGATGGCCAACCGACGGCTGCAAGAGGGGCCGGGGCGCCTGACGTCGTCGACGAGATCGGGGGCAGACCCCGCCTCGCTCGAGCACCCATTTCGCCTGCTCACCATTCGCAGTAGCGTGGCGTCATCT
>DASQFE010000689.1:0-1870 GCA_035633295.1 Ilumatobacteraceae bacterium
AGGAAGGCACCGGCATGTACACCTTCGTCGACGGTGGCAAGCGATACCTGCCCGGCGAATGGCCCACGGAGTCGAAGCTGTTCGACCCCGATGGCGCAGTGACGCTGTACGCCGAACCGCCCGAAGGCGAAGCGCCCCCGCAGTACCCCAGCCCCGCCGGCTGATCCCCCGTCGTTCTCGTGAACTCGTGCGGGAATTATTCCCGCACGAGTTCACGAGATGGCAACCGGGGCGGTTTCGTTGAAGGTCTGGAGAATCGGGCGGCCGGCGCGAATTGCGATTCGGCACACGGCGGCCTGATCGAGATGACAGTTGAACGAGATGTCGATGCCGACGCCCAGCGCCCACGCCACGGCGGACTTGATCGGTGAGACATGGCTGACCACCACCACGTTCTCGCTACTGGCGCGAGCGAGTAGGTCGTCGCAGCCGGCGCGCACCCGCAGGTCGAGCGTCGCCAGCGATTCCCCACCAACGGGTGTGAAGTGGGTGTTCTCGCGCCATCGCTTCCACACTTCGGCCGGAACATCGGCGTGCGGGGTGCCCTCGTACTCACCGTAGGAGAGCTCCATCCAGCGATCATCGAGCTCGATCGCACGACCGAACGCGGCTGCCGTCTGGACCGCGCGCCGCAGCGGACTCGACACCACCGCGTCGACCTCACAGAACCCCTCCACGTAGCGAGCAACCGCCAAAGCTTGTTGCTCACCATGCGCGTCAAGGTCCTGATCGAGCCGCCCCTGCAGCAGCCCGGCAGCATTGGCGGGTGTACGGCCGTGGCGAACGAGGATCAACACGACAGCAGTGTCGCACAGCAGATCAGCCGAAGCGTTCTGGGACCGCGTCGAGTTGGCCATCGTGGCGGAACTTCGTTCGGCGTGCCCGATCCCCCAAGGTGTTGTGGCCCCACAGCCACACACACAACCCGATGCCGATCGCCTCCAGCACAAGACTCCACCAGCCACGGTCGAGTTCGGGAAGCGGCGACCCATCGAACGACCACCCGAAGAACGGCCACCAGAAGACCTCGGTGTTGTTCCAGGCACCGTCGAACACGAGGTGCAGGATCATCCCGATCGGTAGTCCGAGCAGCATCTTGCGGATCGGTTTGCGACCCGATGTGGCCAGCATCAGCACGGCAAGCAAGAGGACGCTCACCGTGAGGCTGTGCAACGCGCGTGCACCACCGAGGAGACCGTCGCCGATCGGAATGACAGCGCCGACGATCAGCAAGCGGTAATCGAATCGTGGGTCGCGGAAGACGACCCCGACGGTGATGATTGCGGTGCCGATGAACCAGAAGAACACGGTCAGACGATCAACAGGCGCCCACACTCGGGGCAATCCGTGACGCCTGTGGCCGCGGCTTCAGCCTTGACCGTGTCGATCTCGGCGGCCGACAATTCGAGGTGGCATCCCTGGCATTGCCTGCCCACCAGCGGTGCGACCGCCACCCCGAGCGCAGCTCGCTTGCGGTCGTACGTGGCGAGCAGTGAGTCGCCGATCGATGCTCGAACCTCGAGACGCGCCGTGGCGAGCTGCTCGAGTTCGGCGTCGATGTCGGCCACTTCGCCAGCGAGAGCGTCATCGGCGAGGCGCAACGCCTCGGTCACTGCTTCCTGTTCGCGCAGATGGGTGGTGAGCTGGTCGTCGAGCTCCGACTGCTGCTCCAAGGCCTCGAGTTCGACCACGTCGAGTTCGTCTCGTTGGGCCTCGATGCCGGCGATCTCATGCATCAGCGCCTCGGCTTCACGCGGGGCGATGACGGTTCGCAACTGCTGATCGAACCGCTGACGGTTCGTCAGCAACTCGGCACTGCGGGTCTCGGCCGCATCGATCGACTCGCCGAGCGCCGCGATCTGCGCTTCCA
>DASQFE010000690.1:0-9342 GCA_035633295.1 Ilumatobacteraceae bacterium
GGCGTCCCAAGCGGTTGCGCAACGGATCGGGATGGTCCGGACCGGCGACTGCGATGACGAGGACGAGGAGATCTGGGCGGCCGAACTGGACGTCACCTCACATCGAGCATCAGCCCGGTATCGCTCCGCAGAATCACGACCGAGACCATTGGGGAGGCGTGCGAGTGCGGCCCAGCCGGGTGCCCCGTAATCAAGCGGTCTTGGCGGCGTTCCGGCCGGGCAACAGGGACACAGTCGCGTGCGGTTCGCGCATCCACCTTGTCGTCTCTTGTCATCGCGGCCGCCGCGCTCGGCGGAACATCCACGATGACAACTGCAGTTCTCGCGGCCTGGGAGAAGTTGCCATTCGGACTCGTGCTCGACCGGATGGATCCGACAACTGCCGCGGTCCTGTGGAACGGATGCGACGCAGCATTGTCGAGTCGACTCGCCCACCCCCAGGTTTACAGCGCTCGTCGCGGCAGGTCTGAATCACGACCTGACCGAATCCGAGGCGTCGGCGGCAGCTGCCGAATCGGAGGTGTTCTGGGCATCGATCCGGCCGGTCGGACTGTCCGAGGGGTGAACGCAGCGGCAAGCGACTCTCGCGATCAGCCGACCACCAGTTGTGCGCACCACAGCGTCGGGAACCCAACGAGCAGCGCCGCATAGGGGCTCCGGAGGTGCCGCGCCGCCACGAACGCTGCCCCGCTGGCGATGCCGACGCCAAGGGTGTGCTCGTTGTGCAACGACGACGAGGCGACCAGCGCGCCGAGGGCTGCCGGCGCCACCAGCTTGACGTTCTGCTCGATCCAGCCCGGCAGCCGCCCACCGGTGACTATCACCAACGCCGACGCGCGCAGCGCGTACGTGCAGAGCGCGCTCGCCAAGACGACGATCCACACGGTCATCGGTCCTGCGCCGATCTCGAATGCCCGAACGTCGCCGCGATGCCCACGCCGACCAGGATTGCCATCACCAACGCCAGCTGGCCGGCCGTGGACGACAGCACGACACAGCCCGCAACCGCCGCGGCGAGTGCGAGGCGCGAGGCCCGAGCGGAGACGACACCCGCGGCCAGACCGGCGAGCGAGATCGGGGCCGCCGCCCCGAGGTTCGCCGCTTCGGGCAGCAGGGAGCCGGCGAGCACGCCGACGACCTGCGCACCCACCCAGGCGAACGCGATCGTCGCCGAGGCACCGACGTAGAACCGCTTGAGCTCGGGCTCGGACCGGTCGTTGTTCGTGGCGTCGATCGATGTCACCAGGTACGTCTGGTCGACCAACGTGGAGGCCATCGCTGCCCGACTGACTCGACCGCTCGTCGGGAACAGCGGCGCGAGCGCAGCGCTGTACGCGACGAACCTGAGGTTGATCATCACCGCTGCCGCCAGAATGATCAGCGGCGCCGCTCCGGCGTCCAGCATCTGCACCACCGCCAGCTGAGCGGATCCCCCGAACATGAGCAGCGCAGCAGCGAGCGTTCGGGCGATGTCGACGTTCGAGCTGGCGATCGTGGCGCCGACGGCCATCCCGAACGGGGCGCAGCCGATCGCGAGCGGGAACATTGCCCGGGTGCCGGCCATGACACCGGCGGGGCGGGGTGGGGAAGTGACGACGGTGGTCATGATGCTGCTCCGGTCGCCGGAGCGGGTGCCGCCCACGCCAGATCGGCGCGCGACGGCGCGCGGAAACATTCGTCCACCCACCAGTCGTGAAATGCCGTGTAGCCCAGCAATTCGGCAAGCGGTGCCGTCTGTGAGTGGTGCGCATCGAGGGCGAGCCGCTTGCGGGCGCGCTCCTCGGCGCTCGGCACCACCCGGAGGGCGACGTCGTGTTCGGGCACGGATTGCAGCGGCGGGCCCATCGAGATCCCCAGCAGCTCGTGCAGTCCTTCGTGTTCCATCCGGAACTCGTCCGTCATCGTGGCAAGCAGCAACTCGCCCAGGCCGGTCCGTTGCCAGGCAGTGATCGTCCACCTGGACACCGCGACGTGGTCGAGATGCCCGGTGATGCCATCGGGGCCGAACGTGATGATGACGTCGGGGCGGACCTCGCGGATGAGGTCCTCGATCTGGTCGGCCCCTTCCGAGAGAGCGACGTCGGTACAGCCGCCATCGGCATGACCCAGGACGTGGTGCTCGTGGACGTCGACGGCCGCAAGAGCGGCCTTCAGCTCGCGGTGGCGAACCGCTTTGGCGTCTTCGGGAATCATGGAGTCCAGACCGGCCCCGCCGAGCGTCGCAGTGACGACCACGACACGTCCCCCGGCGGCGCGGACCCGGTGCATCAAGGTGGCGCTGAGGTATGCCTCATCGTCGGGATGGGCCCAGACGCCGAGCACGGTGGTGTGCGCATCGGGTGTGAGCCGACCGTCGGGCCGCTGCTGGATGGTGAACTCCCGCACCAGGGCGGCGAGTGACGCGGGCACCTCACCGCGCAGGCGGCGCGCCCGGTACGGCGCCATCAGCCACCGGCGAAGTGCGGTGCGCGGGACGAGCCGCCAGCTGACCTCCACGATGGTGTCGTCGCCCTCGGCCGTCGTCGACCAACGCCACTCGGTGTAGGAATCGTTCCCGTCGTCCGTGCCGGATCGGTACACGAAGACCATCGCGTCCGGGTCGTACTCCACCACGGTGGACCGGCTGACCCACTGCAGCGGGCCGTCACGCATGGCGACCTTCCAGACGGCGCCGCGAGCGAGGGAGTTCGGTCGACTCACGACATCGACGACCGCGGTGTTCCAACGGGGGAGCTGGTCGAGGTCGCACACGAAGTCGAACACGGTGTGCGGGGCAGCGCCGCGCACGTGCGCCCGGGCTCGGTTCGGCAGGTGCCGATCATCGACGGAATCAACGGAATCAGAGGGGTTGAAGTTGAACATGACCTCAACCATGAACGAACGGACCAACGGCTGCTTGGAGCCACCATGGAGAATGCGTGGAGATCGATCTGGCCGACCGATGCAATACTCTCGCTCGTGCGCACGCATACGCCGTTCCTCGGTCGAGCCGGTGAACTGGGCCTGCTCGAAGCCCTGGCGACGGACTACCGACTGGTCTCCCTCGTGGGTCCCGGGGGCATCGGCAAGACCCGGCTCGCCCGAGAGTTCGCACTCGCTACGCATGCGTCGCTCGAGGGCAACGTCCTTTTCGCCACGCTTGCCGGGGCGACCGGTGAGGACGATATTGCCGACCTCGTCGCCCGCAACGCCGGCCTCGCCTCCGCCGATGCGCTCCGTTACGGCTCGGTCGACCGCCCGCGCCTCATTGTGCTCGACAACTGTGAGTCTGCATTGGAGGGTGCCGCGGGTCTGGCCCGGTCGCTCATCGAGGCCGACCGCACGACCCGCGTGCTCGTGACGACACGGACGCCCCTCGGGCTGGCAGAGGAACGGGTGGTCATGCTCGGGCCGCTCGCCGTGCCGCCGGACGACGACCCGCATCGGGCCCGATCGGCGCCGACGGTGCAACTGTTCATCGACCGCGCCCAGCGAGCAGGGGCGCTGTCCAGCACCGACGATGACACCCTCGTCGATATCGCCCGCCTGGTTCGACAACTCGACGGGATGCCACTGGCCATCGAGTTGGCAGCAGCTCGCACCCGAGTACTCAGCCCGCGTCAGATCTCGGCGCTCCTCGACGACGAACTCGGCCTGCTGCACCGCCCAGGCAACGAAGCTGACCGCCACGAGAGCATGCGCGCGGTCATCGCGGCGTCCTACGAACCGCTCGCCCCGCACGTCCAGGCCGGATTCCGGGCGTTGTGCGTCTTCAACGCGCCATTCGATCTCGACCTCGCGCAGCTGCTCATGGGCACGCCCACCGAGCTGGACGCCGTCGAGATCGCCACCGAACTCATCGACGCCAGCCTGCTGGTGACCATGGTCGACCAGGGGACATCGAACCGCTACCGGTTGCTCGAACCGATCCGATGGTTCGGGCTCGAGCGCCTGGAAGCGGACGACGAGATGTCAGCGACGGTCGAACGATTCGTCGACGTGATGGCGGCGTACGCGGACGCCTTCGTGGCCAAGGTGCTCACTGCGTTCTCGCCGGACCTGTTCGCGACGGTTTCCGAACGGTTGGCCCATCTGGTGCACGCCATCGACGAGTGCCTTCACCGAGATGCCACGGCCGCTCGGGCGAACCGGCTCTTCCTGCCCTTGTTCGGTACCTCGCGCAACCGCGGCGAGCAGATCGCGCTCGTCCGCCGGATCATCGCCACCTGGGACGACCGAGCACCACTTCACCTCGAAGCCCGGGCGGTGATGGCGAGCGTCGCCACGTTCGGCGGAGACACTCCGCTGGCGGTTCACCTGACCCAAGAGGTGCTCGACGACGACACCGCAGGAGACCTGCCCCGGCTGCTCGCCCACCGCTGCCTCGGCTTCCTCGAGGCGTACAGCGGAGACCTCATGGCGGCACGGGCGCAGCTCGGGGACGCGCTCCTGCTCGCCCGCTCGATCAGCCCGGCGTTCGCCCGTGAGATCGAGTGCTCGAGGGCCGCCACCAGCAGCACGCCAGACGACATCGCCGAGTCGTTGGACGTACTCGATCAGGCCGCTGCGGATGCCACCCGATCAGGATCGATCATCGTCGCTCAGTGGGCGCACACTGTCGCTGCCGAACTCTGCGTTCGTCAGGGCGCGCTCGACGCCGCGCTCGAACACGCCCGTGAGGCGCTCACACTGTCCGATCGCACCGGATACGCCTGGTCTGCGGGCGCCGCACACAAGAGGATGGCAACCGTGCTCGGTGCCCGGGAGGGGTGGGCTCCGGCGGCTCCCCAATTCCGGTTGTCCTTCGACGCCCACCTCTTCAACGGTGACATCACGGGTGCGGCCGGTGTCGTGCGCTCGGCGGCCGCTGTGGCTCTCCACATCGGCGAGCATCGGCTCGCCGACGACTTGTGGACGTCCTTTCCGATCGAGCTCGGCCGTTCGATCGTGTCGCCGGCGTTCGAGGAAGAGGATCGGCTTCTCGCCCAGCGACATGGCGTGCGCCGCCACGACGACCTTGCAGCGTCCATCCGCGCGGTGCGCACCTATCTCGGCAGGAGTGTTCCGGCCGAGACACCGCCGGGCCCGGAGGGGGTCGCGGACCCGGCAGACGTTACGGTGATCCGTTTCGGTGACTGCGAGCTCGACATCGACCGGTTCGAACTGCGCCGCAGCGGGAGTCGCGTGCCAATGGAGCCACAGGTGTTCGACGTGCTGGCCTATCTGGCCCAGCGTCGATCCCGCATGGTGCCGAAAGAGGAGTTGCTGGACGAGATCTGGGGTGACCGGTTCGTCAGCGAGTCCGCGCTCACCTCACGCATCAAGGCCGCCCGTCAGGCCACGGGCGACGACGGAGGCGCGCAGAGGGTCATCCGTACGGTGCGCGGTCGGGGCTACATGTTCGTCGCCGCCGTGCACGGCGACTAAGCGACGCTTCGTCGGTCGAGCTGGGCACGGATCAGCCCGGCCACGGCCTCGGCGTCGGCTTCGGCGCCGGCGATGACGGAGGAACGACGTCGCCGGAGAAAGGGCAGGCCGAGCACGTACAGGCCGGAGGTTCCGACCACGCCGCCGTCGTGCACCAGACGCCTTCTCCGATCGAATACTGGGGCGTCGATGGCGGGGAACGTCGGGTCGAACCCGGTCGCCCAGATGACGGTGCGCACCGCGGACCCACGAAGTTCGAGGACCGGTGCGGGAACGTGCGTGCGTGCCGGTCTCCACGGGTCCGGAAGATCAATGAGCTGACGGGCGTCGGCGAACTCGTCGAAACGATCAAGCAGGCGCTCCAGCTTGAGGTCGGCCGACGTGCACAGGTTCGCCAACGATCCTGAGAAGACCGCCCGAACCCCGTCGCCGCCGACGAGCCGCCCGGTGAGGCGAACACCGCGTGACTGCAGGGCGTTGAGATCGACGTTGTGACCGTTGTCGGACCCGATCAATTGGAACGACCTGGTCGAACGGACGCGGCGAAGGTCGTCGACCTCGTCGTACGACTCGTCCAGCAGCCCCGAGCGGTCCAGCCACCAGTACAGGTCGCGGTTGCGATAGGAGCGAACGGCACGCACGTGCTCGCCGACCGCGAGCGTCACCGTTCGGCCGGCCACGGCGAGTTCGTCGGCGATCTGGGTGCCGGAGGCCGAAGCCCCCACCACCAGGACGCCACCGTCTTCGATGTCGCCCGGGTTCTTGTAGTCCAAAGC
The DNA here is from genome assembly GCA_035633295.1 of Ilumatobacteraceae bacterium. GTDB lineage: Bacteria > Actinomycetota > Acidimicrobiia > Acidimicrobiales > Ilumatobacteraceae > Sva-07. Next base: position 6,183 of record DASQFE010000690.1, read on the forward strand.
GCTGAGCGTCCTGGTCGAGGCTGCCAGCGCCGATGCAGCTCCTGGAATCCGGGGTGTCGACGCAGGGCCGGTCGCCAGCACGACGGCACGTGCCGTGAACGTGCCCGCCGGTGTCAGTACGCGCCAACCGTGGACATCGGGCTCGATCCGATCCACCGGGCAGCCGGCGATGACGGGGGCAGCGACGTGCGACGCGTAGTTGCGGAGGTGGGCCGCCACCTCGGAGGCGGGGGCGAAGCCGTCGGGAGGGCCGCCGAACGCAGGCGCGTCGGGGAGCTTCGTCATCCAGTTCGGGGTGAGCAGCCGGAGCGAGTCCCATCGCTGGAGCACCCAGGAGGACGCAACGTCGTGGCGTTCCAGGACGGCGTGGTCGATGTCGCGGCGGGACAGGCAGCGGCTCAAGGCCAGACCTGCCTGTCCCGCACCGACGATCACCACGTCGTGACGTGATGTGGGCATCGCGGACGCTCAGACCACGGTCACGGTGACCGGCGTCGGGTTGGTGAGGACGTCGTAGACGGCCGAACGCTTCTGCGACTGGGCGACGATCGCCTCGATCTCCGCATGGCTGGCGTCCGCCGAGATCTCGTACGCCACACGAACGTGCTGGAAGCCGTTCCGGGCGTCGCGCTCGATGCCGAGGATGCCAGCCAGGTCCATGTCGCCTTCGACCGTGGCACGCACCGACCGCAGCTGGATCCCGCGGTGGGTGGCGACGGTGGCGACCCCGGCGGTGAGGCACCCGGCAAGCCCGGCCAGGACCATTTCGACCGGGGTGACGCCGCGATCGGTCGCCGCGAAGATCTCCGGATGGTCGGTGTCCAGGGTGAACATCTGGCGGTGGGACTGTTCGGCGCCGACGCCGTGGAAGTGCTCGACCGAGGTCCGCGTGTGTACTCCGTCGACCCAGGTCGACGTCGCTCGCCATTGGAATGCGGCGAGCTCGGGCACGTCGGTCATGGCGTCGCGTGCGCCGAGCAGTGCGGCCACGTTGACGCCGTTGTCGACGGTGGGTGATTCGGTGGTGGTCATTTTCTCTCCTTGGGTAGGTCCCCGGCGGGCGGGGCGCTGTGTGTCGACGGACATTGATCACACGAACCCGTCGGGCGTGCTTGGAGACCGCCTGGAGATCTGCCGGATCCTGCTCGACCGCGATCTCCACGAAACCTCCCGGTGGCCTCCAAGACAGCGGTGAGACGTTCCGTCACGCTGTCCGGAAGATCCGGCACGAGATGCCGACCCGAGAGGAGCACAAATGGAACTCACCCCACGGACAAAACAGGGCTCGCTCCTGGTGGAGCTGGCCGAGCAGTTGGCCGAGCAGTTGGCCGACACGGTCGGCGAACACGATCGTCGCGGCACGTACATCCGCGAGCACCTGACCGCCCTGGTCGACAGTGGCTGGCTGTCGGCACCGGTACCCGAGGAGCTCGGGGGACGGGGGGTCCGCTCGACCCACGACCTCTTCGTGGCGGCCAGTCGACTGGCTCGAGGTGATGCGGCCGCCACGATCGGCGCGAGCATGCACGTGACCGTCGTCGCCAACCTGGTGCGTCAGTACGTGGCCGCCGACGACGACGGGCGGGCCGGACTCGGCATGGTGTTGGACCAGCTCGTCGCCGGTCGCGTGGTCATCGCCGCCGCGATCAGCGAGCCGGGGCAGGACCTCACCCGGCCGTCCACGATCGCCGTGGCGGTCGATGATCACTGGAGGATCGACGGCACCAAGATCTTCTGCACGATGTCGCCGGCCGCCGACGTGTTCCTGGCGTCGGCCACCGTCGACGCACCCCGCGGCGAGCGCTACGCGTACGTTGCGATTCCCGCCACGGCGCCGGGTGTCGTGGTGCACGACGACTGGGACGCGCTCGGCATGCGCACATCGGGCAGCAACTCGGTGAGTTTCACCGATGTCCGAGTCGACGGCTCGGCGTTCATGGGCGGATTCCCGAGTGGCTCGGCCGTCGGCTACGCCGCGCGCAATCTGGCGTCCGGTGGGTTCCATGCGGCAGCCTCGCTCGGAATCGCGGAGTCGGCCCACGCCCACGCGATTGCCGGGCTGCGAGCGCGTGGTCGCGTCGACGGCAGCTCCCGATCGCTGGTTGCCGACAACGAGGTCGACCTGCACTCGGCCCGATCCGCGCTGTCACGCGCCGGCGACGTCGTCGACGCACACGACGAGGAGTACCAGGGACGGCGCGCCGCAGACGGCCACGTGCTCGCCGTGTTCGGCGAGGTGCAGACGGCCAAGGTCGTGGTCGGCGCCGCAGCGATGCGTGTCGTCGATCGGTCGCTGCTGCTCACGGGAGGCGCCGGCTACCGGGCGGGCACACCGCTCGCGCGGGCGGTCGGCGACGTTCGTGCCCTGATGTTCATGAACCCGCTCAACACGACCCGGGCTGCGACCTTCCTGGCAGATCTCGCGCTCGGTGCCACCCCGACGTTGGCATGACTGCCGACACCACGACCAACAAGCGAGGAAGACATGACATGACCACCATGATCAAGTCCACGACAGCCGACCCCACGACAACCAACCCCAACAAGGCGCTCCGGGAGCAGGGCGACTTCACGCGTCTCGCCGAAACGATGCGCACCAGCGGCGAGGAGTTCATCCGTCGCCTCGACCTCAGCATCGAACTCGACGTCCTCGACCTCGGCTGCGGTGATGGCACGACCGCCATCCCCGCGGCCCAAGCGGGTGGCGACGTTCGGGGCATCGACATCGCGGCCCCTGGCCACGCAATTCCGGCTGGCCCGACGCATCGGGGCAATGGATCAGCCACGAGGCCGTCGAGCCGGTGGGAGTCAATGCCGGTGGGACTTCAGCTGCGTTCGACTCGTCAACGCCACCCCGCCCGATATCGACACGCAGTAATCCGTCGTCAATCGTTGGACGGCCCGCACACCACGGCCCAAGCCGAGTGCTCGGGAATCGCTGCGCCAATCCGCCGTTCGGGCGTTCCGGGCGGTTGACGGGGGCCAAACGATGGGAGGTGCTGGCGTTGTTCTGGTAGCGCGATCGCTGAGACGGCTTCGCAACGAACTGCAGGATCCTCCAGGCTCCCAGGGGACCTCGGCCCCTCACGGGATCAGCCGGACGCAGTTGCACTCGACATCATTCGAGGAGACCCGCCGGACGAGTATTCGCAGCTCTACG
>DASQFE010000691.1:0-2709 GCA_035633295.1 Ilumatobacteraceae bacterium
CGACACGTCCATCCCGACAACAACATCCAAATCCGCGAAACTGGGCATGGGTTGGCTCCTCTCCGTATGTGGCTCCGCCCAGCATTGGCCAGGTGACCCACGACCTACGGACTGGAGCCGACCCGCTCCATCCTGAATAACCGCGTTCCGGCCGAAACTGACAACGAAACCCGCGCCAACACACCCCGCGTGCAGCGAATCGAGCACGACGACGCCGGCCGCATCGTGACGATCACGACGACCGCAGCGTGATCGACCTCGAACTTCCGAGAATCCCCGACCCGTTCGGAACGGGGAAGCTCAAAGCATGTCCCCAGATTCAGAGATTGCAGGTGACGCCCGTTCCGGCACTTTGTGGGGCGGATGAGACCACCCATTTCGTGCCGTCCCACACGAATTTCGGGTTACTATTCGGGGCGATTCCAACGATGCTGGTGGCAATATTCCCGGTTACAACGTTGCAGATTTGATTCATGGACGGGAGTGATATCGACACGTCCAATGTGTTCAGCTTCACTCCATCACAAGTTGCGGTCGTGGGTGATAGAGCCGTCGAGGAGCATTCGAGGATGGCGCCTGAGACCAGCTGCCTGGGTGTGAAGCGATCTATCGGAGCGAGCCCGCTCGTGCCGGCCGGACCTTGGGGCCCGGTCGCCCCAGCAGGACCGGCTGGACCGGTCGCCCCACCGCCTCCAGCCACCATGTAGCCGACCACGTCGATCAGGACTTCCGTGGTTGGTCCCTTGGCTCCGTAGGCGTCGTAGGTGATGTCGATCTGGCCGGCGTTCGCACCCGACGTCGGCAAGCCGACCTGCACCGAGTTCGGGATCAAATCACCCGCATTGAAGTTCAACGACGACGTCGACGCCACACCCGTCGCATCACCGGGACGCACCGACAAGAACCCGTTCGCAGACGGAGACACCACCGTCACGTTCAACAACACCCCCGTCGCACCCACCGGCACCGGTGTCTGCGTCCCCGTCGAGGTCGGCACCGCCCCCGTCACCTGCAACTTCTGTGACACCGCCGACACGAATGGACCCGGCAACCCCACATCGGAACGAGTATCGAGAACACGCACCGGGTCGACCGTGATCACCGACGACGCCGGACCCGACGCCGCGTTGACCGCGACCATCCCGCCACCACCCAACGTCACCGCAACCGCAGCCCCGACCGCCGCCCAACGCGACCTCCACAAACCCCGACGCTCACCAGCAGCTGCAACCATGATCCCTCCTCAGGATGTGATGAGGCAGCACCATCCGGCCGCCAAGGTGAAACTCTCGCACATAGACAAAACCCGCCAATCACGCAGCCGTCACACCACCACGTCACCATCGACCGGGTGACCGACGACCCGACCCCCGAGCACCTCGAACAGCTCGCCCCCTCCGTCGCCATGTCCGGTGTGCTCGGCAAACGTGACCGCCTCGACGTCGTTATGGCGCTTCGCAGGCTCGCGGCGATCGACAGGACATCGAAGCGCCACCCCTCGAATCTTGATCGACGCCGCGACTAATCCGACCGCGACGACGGGAACAACGCCACACTCGACGCAAGCGGCCACATCGGAGCAGTCATCAAACCCGGGGCGATTCACCCCCACTGCGGCGCCACGAAATCCCGTCGACCGAGATGCTCCGGCCGTGCAAAGGTCCAGAGGTGCTTCCTTCACCGATCAAGGCTGACCGTTTGGTGCTGCGTCCACTTCGTGTGAGTGATGCCGATGAGATGGCGACGGTGCTGGCCGACCATTCGCTGTACGAGTTCACCGGCGGTCGACCGCCGACGGTGAGCGAGCTCGTGAACCGCTACCAACAGCAGACCGCTGGTCCCGGCACACCGGGCGAAGCATGGTGCAACTGGATCATTCGTGTGGACACCCAAGAACGTGCGGTCGGGTTCGTCCAGGCGACGGTCGTCGGAGATCTGGCGGACCTGGCCTGGGTCCTCGGTGCACTCGATCATGGACGCGGTTTCGCCACCGAAGCTGTCATGGCGGTCTGCGATTGGCTCGCTGAGAACAAGGTTCGTCGAATCGAGGCTCACATTCATCCACGTCACGAGGCGTCCCAAGCGGTTGCGCAACGGATCGGGATGGTCCGGACCGGCGACTGCGATGACGAGGACGAGGAGATCTGGGCGGCCGAATTGGGCGTCACCTCACATCGAGCATCAGCCCGATAACGCTCCGTCAGAATCACGACCGAGACCATTGGGAACGCGTGCGAGTACGGCCAACCGTGACGCCGCACTTTCACGGCGACATCTGCCCCCTCCGCTGCCGCGACGACGCCAGACTGCCCCGACCCCTACTCTCGCCATTGGTCGATCGTCTCGATGTGAACGCCGGGAGGGTCCTTCTGGTTCACGACGCCAGCATGCGTCGTTGTCGTTTCGGTGCCAGCATCATTCGTGGTCGAGGGCGTCGGCGACGACGCGCAGTTCGTCGGCTGTCACGTGGGCTCGTGCAGTGGCGAGGAGGAGTCGCTCGATGGTGCGGTCGGGGTCGTCGAGGACGTAGGGCGGGTCGGAATCGGCACTCAGCACCTTGCCGGCGTAGGCGAGCAGCGTGCCGTCGGGGGTGACGATGGTGAATCCGTGGTAGCCGAGACCACCGGCCGGAGCGGATTCGTTGACCCTCGTCAATGCGGCGAGCGCGGCGGAGAGCTCGTTCGCCTGCTGGGTCGTGAGCGTCCACGC
>DASQFE010000692.1:0-2376 GCA_035633295.1 Ilumatobacteraceae bacterium
CGGCTACCGGCAAACCTACTGATGACCATCCGTGACCGACGTATCGACCGGGCAAGCTTCGTCGGCGCTGATCAGCTCAGGGCCGATGAGCGGCATCGCTCACCTCCAGCCTCTCCAAGCGTCACCGTAGTGGAGTCATGCTCGACGCGCGTCGGAGTGTCGGTCGATACGAAGGTCAAGGATGAATCGCGGGGGCCCCGATGGGAGTGCGCTGATATCGCGCCACGGCCACGCCGGCCCAGATCAACTCGACCACACCGAACGGCCACGCCCCCGACAGAAACCCGTACACGCTCGACAGCACACACCCGAGGGCGAACCCGAGAATGAAGCCACGCCCGCGGTCTTCGAGCGCGTACATCACCATCATGAACGAAACCGCGCACACCCCATAGATCGTGATCGCCATCGCGCCAGTGAACCAGCAGGGTCGACGCGACCGGATCTTCTCGGCCATGCGGTTCTACCGGCCGTTCGGCTCGGATCGAGGTGGGGTGACAGCGCTCGACCGCACTCGCATGCCTCACGTCAGCGGACGCCGGTGGACCGGTTGGTGAGAATCCGCTCCTCATCACAAACGACCAGTTCAGCAGCCCTCAGGCTCGCCCCGGATGCACATTCGATACGGATCAGTGCTTCGTGCTCGGCGTGAATTGCATGGAAGTGAGGCGGGTTGTGATCCGCAGCCGAACGACGCTGAGTGATGCGTCAGCAAATCACCAGTAGTGAGCGCGGCTGCCGACCTGGTGACCGGACCGGCCGAGCAGCAACAGCACCAGCCCGACGACGACCAAGATGATGCCGATGGTCCACAGGATCGGAATGGCGAGTACTGCGCCAAGAAGGAGGAAGATGAGTCCAAGAATGATCATGCTGGTCTGTACCCGTTTGCGTCGGAAAACAAACCTTGGTCGGCCGGCGAAAGTTGCTCGATCTCCCCGGCGGTCCAGATCCTCTGTCCCATCGCGACAAAGGACCGCGCGGCTGAACGAGCGACGCCGATGCGTGGTCGCCGTGCAGGACGTCTCACCGAGGTCGACGAACGTCACGGGCCGATGGTGCCACACAGTGCGCACTCAACCTGTCACGGTTGCGACGAAGACGTGAAACTCGTCGAGCTCGGTGGGCGCGCCGCCGTGGTAGCCGCCCAGCACGCGCACGTCGGTGAAGCCGACCGAGGCGAGCAGCGACACGATCTCGTTCGAGGAGTACAGGTTCGAGATGAGGGCGTGGGTCTCGTGAGCGACGAGCTCGTCGCGCTGCCATTGCCACGCCTGCATTTCGCGGGTGACGGAATGCTCGGCCACATCGACGGCGGTGATCCGGTGGCGCAGGGCGTAGTGGAAGCCGTCGGGGGCGAGTCGGCGGGCTTGGCTCGGTGGTGGTGTCTCGTCGGCCGGCCGGGGTCGCCACCGTCGCAGGCGATCGTCGTCGTACTCGCCGACCTCGTAGTCGAGGGCCAGCACGCCGCCGGGGAGCAGGTGGGCGCGGAGGCGTCGCAGGCCTTCGGTGTCGTCGGCGCGGCTGCCGCCGAGCCCGAACGAGCCACAGTTGATGATGGTGCGGTAACGGCGCTGCAGATCGAGTCGATGGGTCGGTTGCACGTACAGGACGGGCTCGCAGCCGGCGGTGCGGGCCGCGGCTCGGCAGGCCTCGATCATGTCGGCCGACGCGTCGACGCCGTCGACGTCGAGTCCGTCGGCCACCCACGGCACCAGCAGCCGGCCGCTCCCGCAGCCGACGTCGAGTGCCGGCTGACCCGATGCGACGTAGGACCCGAAGAACGCGATCTCGGGGCCGTCGAGCTTGAAGTTGGCCCACCAGCGGGCCATCAGCCCGTGGTGCCAGGTCATCGCCTCGGTCGAATCGTGGCCGTGATCGTCGTTCATCGGCAACACGCTAGAGCGACACATCTCGCCAGCTTCGGTCAGTTCGGCGGTCGAAGGCGGGCATGACAAGTCCGAGACCGAACGCCAGAAGCACTCCTCAGGCACGGGCTAGGTTGGCCACATGCCTGGCGGACCTGAACTCGCCATCGTCGGGGTAGTCGTCGCTCTCGCGATTATCGTCGTGCTCGTTGTCGCTGGCCCCTTCAAAGACAGATCCGGGCGATCGGATTCGGCTTCGAAGACGATCACGTTGCCTGAACGCAGTGATGCCTGGCTCGCGAGAGTCGCAACCAGTCTGAGCGGTCTGCCAGCCCACCGAGTGGAGTGGCCGTCGGCGACCACGCTGCAGCTGTATTGGACACGGCGGCCAGTGTGGACCTTCGTTGTTGCTGTGATCTTCTTCCCGTTCGGGCTGGTCGCTCTGCTGATCACGACCACCCTGACCGGCACGTTTCGCGTCATTGAGACCGGTCCACCGGCCAAGGTC
>DASQFE010000693.1:0-7426 GCA_035633295.1 Ilumatobacteraceae bacterium
CAGGCTGTGCTGGGGGTGTTCGCTGAGCCCGGGGTAGTGGACCGCACGAACCTCGGGGTGGTCGGCGAGCGTGATGGCGATCGAGCGCGCCGATGCGTTCTGCTGGCGGGTGCGAACACCGAGCGTCCGGATGCCGCGCAGTGCATTGAGCGCATCGAACGGCGACGGGGTAGCCCCGTGGAGCACCGAGTAGGCCCAGATCTCGGCGAGGAGGTCGGCATCACCCGAGATCACGCCGAGCGTGGCGTCGTTGTGCCCGGCGATGCCCTTGGTGGCCGAGTGCAGCGCGATGTCGACGCCGTGGGCGAGCGGCTGCTGGCCGAGCGGTGTGGAGAACGTGGAATCGACGACGGTGAACGGACCGCGGATCGATCCGAGTTCATCGAGGTCGACCAACTCGAGCAGTGGGTTCGACGGCGACTCGGCGAGCACGAGCATGGTGCGGCCCGGCTCGACGGCATCGGCGAAGGCGCCAGGCTCGGCCACGTCGACGAACGTGACGTCGATGCCCATGCGGCGACACGGCCCCTGCAGGAACGCGAGCGTGCCTGCGTACAGCTGGCGCTGGGCGACGATGTGGCTGCCCGTCGAGCAGAGGGCGAACACCGTCGACGCCAGCGCGCCCATGCCCGATGCGAACGCCAATGCTTCCTCGGCGCCTTCGAGTTCGGCCATCGCCTGTTCGAACGACCGGACGGTGGGGTTCGAGTACCGGCTGTAGAAGTCGCCATGGCGCACCGACGTGGCACGCCGGTGCGCATCGTCGAGCCCCTCTGACTCCCAGGTGCTCGACGCCCAGAGCGCGGGCGCCAACGACGATCCGCTCGCTTCGCGACCCGCCGTGATCGCCAGTGTCTCGGGCGCCACGTCGGGCAGTGTTCCGTCGTTCGCCATAACTCACCACGGTAACCGTTGGCGGCCCCGTCGACCCCGCGGAATCCGGTCCCCGAGCCCACTTCCCCATCGGCGCAAACGTCGAGTTCCTGCGTTGTCGCTGACGCTGTAGTCGAGTCAGTCGGCGAGTTCGGCGAGCACGGCGTCGTGGAGGAGACGGTTCGTGCTGATTGCGGTGTTGTGGAGATGCGTCGCCACGCCGAATCGGTCGGTCAGGCTGCCGCCGGCCGCCTCGACGATCGGCTTCACCGCAGCGATGTCGTAGGGCGCCACGCCCACCGCGTCGACCGCTACGTCCATGGCTCCCTCGGCCACCAGCATGTGCTGCCAGAAGTCGCCGATTCCGCGTGATCGTCGGGCCCGCTGCTGCAGTCGAACAAGAGCGGGGGTAAGCCCGAGCGCATCCCACCCGGCATTGTGGGTGATGCTCACCTGAGCTTCGGCCAGATCGTCGACCGTCGAGACCACGATCGGCCGTTCGTCATCGAACACCGACAACGTTGCGCCCAGCCCGAGCCCTCCCCACCAGCGCCGACCGAGTGCCGGTGCCGACACCACGCCGAGCACGGCGCCGCGCTCGGCATGCACCAGCGCAATGAGGGTCGCCCAGATCGGGATGCCGCGCACGAACCCGGACGTGCCGTCGATCGGATCGATCACCCACTGCCACGGCGAATCGACATCGCCGCTGGGTCCGTGCTCCTCACCAAAGGCGCCATGCCGCGGCCGTTCGTGCAGCAGCCGATCGACGATCATCGTCTCGGCCCGGCGATCGATCTCGGTGACCTCCGTGCGATTCTGTTTCCAGTCGATGTCGAAGTCGGCTTCGTGGAAATGCGGCAACGTGAAGGCATCGGCCGCATCGGCCACATCGAGGGCGAGAGCGAGGTCGTGGGTCAGATCGGGAATCTCATCGAGATCCATCGTCAACGTCCCGTGTTCGAGGCGGACGGGAAGTCGGGCTGACGCTTCTCCTGGAGTGCGGCGAGGCCCTCGGCGGCGTCGGGGCCGAGGAAGTTGATCATCTCGTAGGCGAGCGATGCCTCGAAGTTGGGGAGGGCCTGGCGGAGCCAGTGGTTCAGGGCCCGCTTGGTCATACGAGTTGCATCCACGGGGCCGGCCGCGAGCTTCTCGGCCACGCCGAGCGCGGTCGACAGGACGTCGTCGGCCGGCACCGCCTTGGAGACGAGACCGATGCGCTCGGCCTCTCGGCCGTCGAGGAAGTCGGCCGTGAGCAAGTAGTACTTCGCCTTCGCCATCCCGCACAGCAGCGGCCAGATGGCCACTGCATGGTCGCCGCCGGCAACACCGAGGCGGATGTGGCCGTCGGTGAGCTTGGCGTCCTCGTTGATGATGCTGATGTCGGCGAGCAGCGCCACGGCGAGCCCGGCTCCGACGGCGACCCCGTTGATGGCCGACACGATCGGTGTGTCGCAGTCGATCATCGTGCGCACGATGTCGCCGGCCTCCTTCATCACGCGGATGGTCTGGGCGTAGTCGCCCACTTGCTCGGCAATCCAGTCGAGATCACCGCCGGCGGAGAATGCCCGGCCGGCACCGGTGACCACGACGGCGCGCACCGACGGATCGTCGTCGATCGTGCGGAACACTCGCGACAACTGCAAGTGCATGTCGGCACCGGTGGCGTTCAACCGGTCCGGGTCGTCGAGTGTCATGAGGAGCACCCCATCGCTCGGCCGCTCGAAGCGCAGGCGGGTAAAGGCGGCGTACCGGTCGTCGGTGGGGCTGTCCGTCACGTCCGAAACCCTAATGAGACGAAGGGTCAGCTTGGGGCCCGCGTCTCATTCGAACGTGAGACGGGCTTCGATCTCGCCGTCTTCGATGACGCCGGTCGGTACGAATCCACGGGCGAGGTACATCGGTTCAGGTGAGCCCTTGCCGGGGACCCACGACACCAGCAGCGTCGCGTCGCCCCAGTCGCGGCACTGCCCGACGACGAGTTCGATCACTTGGGCGCCAATACCACGACGCTGATGCATCCGGTCGATGAGCAACCGCCACAGGTAGGGCTCCGGGTGCCCGGCCTGCGAACGTGCCAGCATCACGAATCCCACCACGTCACCATCGGCCCGAACTGCTCGATACCACGGACGCACGACCACGCCCTCATGCTCGGGGGGAATCAGTGCCTCGGCGAGCGACTTCGGTACAGGTGTCGCAAAGTACTGCTGCGATCGGTGGGTTGCCAGCCGGAGAACTTCGGACAGGTTGGCGTCGGTGACCTCGACCAGTTCGACCATCTCCGGTTGCGTTCGCGACCGATTCCGCCACAACTCCGAGTCGTCGCGCGTCATGCCGTACAGCCAGTCGTCGGAGTTGTCATCGCCGACCCAGAACGACGATCGGGTGTGGCCCTCGAAAAGCATGCCGATGCGTTCGAGCACTTGCGCCGACGCCGTGTTGTCGGGATGGAGCGACGCCTCGACCCGCGTGACACCGATTGTGTCGAAGAGGTACTCGACCAGCGTCGACGTCGCCTCCACGGCGTACCCGCGGCCCCAGGCCTCGCTCGCCAGGGTGTACCCGATCTCTGCCGTTCGTCCGGACCACGAGAGATGAACGACGAGATCACCGAACACCGTCGTGTCGGCCAGGTCGGCAATCGTGAGCATCCACCACTCGCCGTCGACCGGGCCGTCCATCGCCATGACGTCGGCGATCACGGCCTCGGCGCGGTCGAGCGGATAGGGCGGGATCCACGTCTGGTATCTCGCAACCTCCGGGTCGCTGCGGCGCGCCGCCAGAGAGATGGCGTCCGATGCTCGGACGCTTCGCAGCAGCAAGCGATCGGTTCGAAGAGTGAACAACGCCACGACCGCGCTCAGCTCGAGCGAACGAGGGCGACGAGGCTGGCGACGTCGAGTCCGAACCGGGCGAGGATCGCGGTCGATTTCGGGTCGTGGGGGATGAACTTCGTCGGCAGGCCGAGGATGGTGATCTGCGTGTCGGTCCGCAACGTGCACACAGCATCGCCGATCGACATCCCGATGCCGCCGTCACGGATGCCGTCCTCGATCGTGATCACCCGGTTGTGAGTGGCCGCGTCGGCAATCATCTGGGAATCGAGCGGGGCGCAGCAGCGTGCATCCCACACGGTCACGTCGATGCCGTCGTCGGCGAGTACTTGGGCGGCCTTCTCGGCGACCTCGAGCATCTTGCCGATGGCAATGATGCAGGTGCCGGAGCCGGTGACGGCCTTGCGGGCCGACAGCCCCGAGCCGACCTCGGACTCGGTCACCTGTCGTGCTGCGCCTCGCGGATAGCGGATGGCGACGGGACCCGATTCCACGAGCGTGGTCGCATCGTGGAGCATCTGGGCCAACTCTTGGGCACTCGACGGAGCGAGCACACGCATTCCCGGAACTTTCGCAAGCAACGCCATGTCGTACACGCCGTGGTGGCTCGCACCGTCGGGGCCGGTGACGCCGGCACGATCGAGACAGAAGATCACCGGGAGCCGATGCAGGGCGACGTCGTACACGACCTGATCCCAGGCTCGATTCATGAAGGTCGAGTAGAGCGCCACGATTGGACGGAGGCCGCCCATCGCCATGCCGGCAGCGCCGGTGACGGCATGCTGCTCGGCGATGCCGACGTCGAAGAAGCGGTCAGGGAACCGGTCTTGGAACGGGAGCAAGCCGGTCGGGCCGGGCATCGCAGCGGTGATGGCGACGATGCGTTGGTCGGCTTCGGCCTCTTTGACGATGGCCTCGGCGAACGCCTGCGTGTATCCGGTGGACACGGCTTTGGGTGGCCCGACGAGCGGGTCGAACACCGGGGCGTCGTGGAGGTGCTTCTCGTCGTCATCCTCGGCCGGCGAGTAGCCGCGACCCTTCTGCGTGAGCACGTGCACGAGGATCGGGCCTTCGGCCGACAGTTCGATCGCGTTGTGGAACGCGCGCTCCATCTCCTCGATGTTGTGGCCGTCGAACGGGCCCACGTAGCGCACACCGAGCGCTTCGAAGAACGACGGCGGCTGCAGGAATTCCCTGACACCGGCCTTGAATGCATCCATCGCTGAGCCGGCCTGGTTGCCGACGACGGGGAGGTGCTGGAGGAAGTCCTCGAGGCGTCGCTGGCGGCGGACGTACACCGGATTGAGGCGGATGTCGGTGAGTGCGTGCGCCAGTTTCTCGGTCAGCACGTCGGTGACACTCGGGTGATTCGCTCGTTCGTCGCGGCTTTGCACACTGGCCGAGAGCATCGACACCGTCGGCGCATATGAGCGGCCGTTGTCGTTGAGTACAACGATGACCCGCTTGTGGCCATGGCCGATGTTGTTGATCGCCTCGTAGGCCATCCCGCCGGTCATCGAGCCGTCACCGAGAACCGCGACGATGTGACGATGGTGGTCAGCGCCGAGGTCGCGTGCAACAGCCATTCCGTACGCGTAGGAGAGGATCGTGGAGGCGTGGCTGTTCTCGACGTAGTCGTGTACCGATTCCTCGCGAGACGGATAGCCGGACAATCCGCCCTGCTGGCGCAACTGCTCGAACTGCTTCTGGCGGCCCGTGACGATCTTGTGGATGTAGGCCTGGTGACCCGTGTCCCACAAAATGGCGTCGGTTGGTGATTCGAACACTCGATGCAGCGCCAGGGTGAGTTCGACAGCGCCGAGGTTCGAGCCGAGGTGGCCACCGGTGTCCGACACGGCCGACACCACGAAGTCACGGATCTCGCCGGCAAGATCGTTCAGTTCGTCGTACGACAAGTCCCGCAGGTCAGCGGGCTGGCGTACTCGCTCCAAATACATGCGGCTCTGACGCTATCTCCACTGCCGAGTCGGCGCGCGACGGGCCCGTACAGTCGGGTGCATGGCAGTTCCTTCAGGATCCCCGTTCGATCTCTCCGGCCACGTCGCACTCGTCACCGGAGGCAACGGCGGGATCGGCCTCGGCATGGCCGAGGCGCTGGCGGCCCACGGCGCCGACGTGGCGATCTGGGGAACCAACCCCGACAAGAACGATGCGGCGATCGAACAGCTCGGTCGTCACGACGTCGAGCTGCTGTCGATCGTGTGCGACGTCGGCGACGAGGACGCAGTGGTGCAGGCCATGGCCGACACGATCGGTGAGCTCGGCCGGATCGACTCGTGCTTCGTCAATGCGGGCATCGGTGGGCAGGCGCCGAGCTTCGTCGGGATGACGTCGGGCGAGTGGCGGCGTGTGATGCGAGTGAACCTCGATGGCGCGTTCTTCACGGCGCGCGAGGCGGCGCGGCACATGGTGGAGCGATCCGACACCGGCGACGAGGCCGGCGGCTCGATCGTTTTCACCACCTCGGGCTCGGCGTTCTTCGGACAACAGTCGGGCCAGCACTATGGCGCGTCGAAGGCGGGGGTGAACGCGATGATGAAGGCAATTGCTGTGCAACACGCCCGACACGGGGTGCGCTGCAACTCAATCCTTCCGGGTTGGATCGAGAGCGACATGACCGCCGGCGCGTTCGCCTGGGACCGCTTCGTCGCCAACGTCCTCCCGCGGGTGCCGGCGCGCCGCTGGGGGGTCCCCGCCGATTTCGGCGGGATCGCGGTGTATCTCGCGAGCCCGGCGTCGAGCTATCACACCGGCGACGTCATCACCATCGACGGTGGCTACCACTCCTTCTGACGGGGCCGGCAATCCCCCAACCCCGAAAAATGCGCTCTGGTGTGCGCTGGGTGCACATCTCAGCGCACATTTCGGGGTGGGTCAGCTGGCTTGACGTAGATCGACACGTGCTGGGAGCTGTCGTCGGTGAACCCGGCGCCGGCCATGTCGCCGAACCGTTCGACCAGCGTCAGCCCCGCGCGATCTGCCATCTCGTCGAGTTGGGCCGGTGTCGCCCACCTGATCGACCATGGCCGCAGCCGCACGCCGCCGGACTCGCTGAATTGCACGAACTGCCCCTCGGCGCGCTGGTTGTCGGGATCGTCGACCGACACCGAGAGCACGACGTGATCAACCGTCAGTGTCCGCACGGAGACATCGGACGTTGGCCCCGCCCGGCGATCAGCGTCCGGGACGAATGCCTCGACCACGAACGTTCCGCCCGGTCGGAGTCGCCCGGCGACCTCGGCGAAGCAACGGTTCTGCGTTGTCTCGTCGAGCAGGTTGAAGATCGTGTTGTACGCCACCAACGCGGCATCGAACGGCCCGTCGGGGAGGTCGTCGACCATGTCGCCACAGATGGTCGTGACATCACCCGTGACGTCCTTCGCGACGTCACGCTCGCTGAGCCGATCGAGCATCGCCGCACTGCTGTCGACACCGACCACCAGCAATCCGGCAGCGGCCATCGGCACGGCCAGCCGTCCGGTTCCCACGCCGAGTTCGAGCACCCGTCCGCCCGGTCCGGTCAGCGACAGCATCCGGGCGACCGTTGCGTCCACATCGGTGACGTCGGCGTACCACTCGTCGTACACGTCGGCGAACCCGTCGCCGTAGGAACGCTCGTCGTAGCCCCGCATCGACCCAAGGCTACGCACGAGCCACGTACACGATGTGTCTGACTCATCGTGTACGTGGATCGC
>DASQFE010000694.1:0-2736 GCA_035633295.1 Ilumatobacteraceae bacterium
GTGCCGGCGAGTCAGGCGTACAGGAATGGCTCAGCTTCTACCTCAAGGCCCCGCAGGCCGCCGGTGACTCACCTGCCGAGAGCGACCTGTTCATCCAGCAGACCAAGCTGAAGAACACCCTGCGCGAGTGGATGGGCGAAAGGCCCGTCACCCACTCCGAAGCCGGCTGACCCGAAGAACGCCCCCGACCCCCGCTCCACCCCCAACACCGCCCCACCCGTTTGCGTGACGGTTTGGTTGGCCCGCCCCAACGGAACTGTCACACAAACCGGTTCGGGCCGGTTCGAGGGATGGTCGCAAACAAGGTGGGGTGGGGGTCGAATCTCATACAGTCGGCGCGATGACGGCTGTGGTGATGGACGGCAATGCGCTGCGTGACGAGATCATCGTCGGGTTGCGGACGCGGATCGAGGCGGCTGGTTCGCCCGCGATCTGTCTGGCGACGGTGCTCGTGGGCGACGATGGGCCGAGCCAGCGCTATGTCCGCAGCAAGCATCAAAAGGCCGCCGAGGCCGGACTCACCTCACGCCACGTCGACCTTCCCGAAACCGCCACCCAGGCCGAGGTCGAAGCAGTCGTGCGGGAACTCGTGGGCGACGACGGAGTACACGGCATCCTTGTGCAACTTCCGCTGCCGGCCGGGCTCGACCCTGAGCCGGTCATCGATCTCATCCCGCCCGAGAAGGATGTCGACGGCCTGACGGAGCGCTCGATGGGTCGACTCGTGCGCGGTCGCCCTGGCCTCGTGGGCTGCACCCCGCTCGGCGTGATGCGCCTGCTCGAGCGTTACCACATCGCCACGAGCGGCAGGCGGGCCGTTGTTGTCGGCCGGTCCACGCTCGTTGGCCTGCCGCTCTCACTCCTCCTCGCCCGCAAGGGAGTCGACGCCACCGTCACCATGGCCCACTCTCGAACCGGCGACATGGCAGCGGTCGTCCGCGAGGCCGACATCGTCGTCGGCGCAGCCGGGCAGGCGCGGATGATCACCGCCGACATGGTCAAGCCCGGCGCCGCAGTGATCGACGTCGGTGTGTCGCGAACCGAGGCCGGCATCGTCGGCGACGTCGACTACGGCCCCGTCGCAGAAATCGCCGGGTTCATCACCCCAATGCCTGGCGGCACCGGCCCGATGACGATCGCCTGCCTGATGGAGAACACGCTCACGGCCGCGCAACTCCAACACGTCTTCGAGGGCTGATGTCGCTGACCGCCGTCGCAGCCCGAGCGCTGCCTCAGGCGACGTCGATGTGGGGGAGCGGCCGATCGAGTCGGGACTGCATGTCGACGACATATGCCGTCCACGAGGTCACGATGCGAAGTTGCAGCATCCGGGCGATGTCGGAATGCTCGTGGAGCTGTCGCACGAAGCGGGCGGCCGTGATGACATCTTCGAGGATGAGTTCGCCATGACGCTGCTGGGCCGTTGCCACGCTCAACCGGAGTGGATCGACATATCCATACGTTGAGCGCCACTCCGACTCGAGAAAGAAGACCACGAGGTCGCGGCCCGCAGCGAGAAGCTCGCGGATACCGGTGCCGAGTGTGCCCTCGGCGAAGCGCCACCGGTCGATGACCTCGAACGCCTGATGTTCGACTTCCATGACCTTGACGATCTTCGTGCTGAGCTCCAAGATGCCGTCGAGGTCGTCGACGTTGACGCCGGGTGCGAGCAGAGTCGAGTTCAAACTCGCGGTGAGATCCGACACCACGATCCTGCTGGCGATACCGCTGAGTTCGTCCATGTCGACGATGTGCCGGTAGACGGCCGACTGCGTCACCCCGATCCGAGCCGCCACGTTTACCGAGGTCAGCGCTGCCGGGCCTTCCTCGCGAAGGATTGCCACCGCCTCCTCGATGATTTCGTCGCGTCGACTCACCGATCGAACCGTACTGCGGTTCAGATGGAGGTGAGGTTGACCCTGCGGCAATTCGATGGCACACTGTTCTACGTGAACGCCGCCCGACGCGTCCAGAACTCACTCGTAGTACTCATCCGGTAGCACGCCGGCTTCACCGCCGCGCGTGCTCACGACCTCCCAGACGGGAGGTCGTTTGCTTTTTCGGCACCGCAGTCTTCACCAAGCAACAGTCTTCACCAAGCAACCTCAACACGATCCCCCATTGAAAGCACCACCAGGAAGCAGCACGATCATGGCTGACAGAATCACCGGCGCCCAGGCGCTGATCCGAGCACTCGAGCACGAAAATGTCGAACTCATCTTCGGCTATCCCGGGGGGTGCATCCTTCCGGCGTACGACCCGTTGATGGACAGCTCCATCCGTCACATCCTCGTGCGTCACGAGCAGGGCGCGGGCCACATGGCCGAGGGCTATGCGCACGTGTCTGGCAAGCCGGGCGTCGCCATGGTGACGTCGGGTCCAGCGGCAACGAACCTCGTCACGCCGCTGATGGATGCCTACATGGACTCGGTGCCGATGGTTGCGATCACCGGCCAGGTTCCCACCGCTGCCATCGGCAGTGACGCCTTCCAGGAGTGCGACACCGTCGGCATCACGCGTTCGTGCACCAAGCACAACGAGCTCGTCATGAGCGCGCAGGACATCCCGATGGCGGTTCGTCAAGCGTTCCACATCGCCACGACGGGTCGCCCCGGCCCGACCCTGATCGACGTGCCCAAGGACTGCCTGCAGAACGAGATGGAGTGGTACTGGCCGACCGACCAGGAGGTGCTCGACTCGCTACCCGGCTACCGCCCGAACGTGAAGGGTCACCCC
>DASQFE010000695.1:0-2080 GCA_035633295.1 Ilumatobacteraceae bacterium
ACCCACCCAGGGGTGGGTGGCGCGGAGGCTCTCGGCGGCGGCAATTCCTTCGTCGGTGTGGGTGGGCGGCATGCGGATATCGGTGATGACGATGTCGTACCCGCCAGGTTCAGCAAAGGCCGCCCCGACTCCTTCATTGAGTTCGCCGAGCGACCCCGCGGTCGCAACGACCCGTATTCCAGGTTCGAGATCGAGGAGCGCCGTGACACCGGCGCGGATGACGGCGCTGTCATCGGCAACCAGAACCCGGATCTCGACCATCTCCGGGCACATTACGGCGATTCCACGACGAGGTGCCCAACTCTGGTGCTGACGCTGCCCACGCCATGTCCGTCGACGAAGGCATGGCCGCTCTGGTCGCCGAACCCGATCTCGTACTGCTCGACGTCAACATGGCGGAAGTCGACGGCATCACCGGAGCCCGGATGATCCTGGCGGAGCGACCCGATCTGCCGATCGTGATCTGTTCGACGGCGCGACTGAGCGAGCTGCCTCCTCTCCCGGACCACCCAGGGGTGTCGTTCGTGAACAAAGAGGACCTCGACGCCGATGTGCTGCGTAGCTGGTATCACGCCCGGCGTCCCGGTCATGGCTGACGAGAACGTCCACCACGACCCTCGCAACCACGCTGCTCTCGATATCGAGTGGCCCCGCCGTCGCCCCTTCAGCCCGCCCGAGCTTCGACTTCGGGGAATTCTGTCCACCAACGTCCGCAGTGAACTCATCGGCAAGGTGAGCCTCACCATCGTCACCATCGTGGTGAACTCGCCGTGGATGTGGCTGCTCTGGGCGGCGCAATTCGTGGTGCTCACCGGTGTTTGGTTTGCGCGGTCGGCGCTCGAGCACGATCGTTCCGATCGTGCACTGATCATTCTGGTCCTGGGTCACCGCGCTCGACGCCACAAGGCGACTCGTCGAACGCGACCTTCACGACGGAGCGCAGCAGTACCTTGCCGCACTCTCGATTCAGTTCGGTGTTGTCGCGAGGCTCCTGCCGACACCTGATCGAGCCGACCCTGTGCTCATCGGTATCGCCAGCCAGATCGACGATGCGCGCCACGAGCTGCAGAGGCTTGTCGACGGTTCGTTCGGCGATGTGTTGCGCACGATTGGTGTCGGGCGGGCGCTGCAGCGAACCGCAGGGATCGGTGCGCAGTCGGTCGTGGTCGTGACCAACGATGTCGAATGGCTGCCCGATCACGTTGCCTTGGTCACGTACTTCGCATGCAACGAGGCGATTCAGAACGCCATGAAACACGCTGGTCCGGCGGCCACGATCGACGTGGACATCAGACTGCTCGATGATCAGAACGGCTCCCGCGTCGAGTTCTCCGTCGCCGACGACGGCGTCGGGTGTGATCAAGGTCGACTCGAAGCCGGGCACGGGATCCGGGCGCTCAGCCACCGACTGGACGAGGTGGGCGGCACGCTGGTTGCGACCTCCGAACCAGGATGTGGCACGAGACTGACGGGAACGATCCCGGTCATGCGCTGAAGTCGTCGTCAGGGTGGCGTCCCCAAGTTCATTCTGAGGGCGGTGACTGGGTCGCTGCGAACCTGGTCGACTCATGAGACACCGAAACGGTCAGGGGCGAACGTCGTCGATCCCGTAGTCTCCATCGTCGTGTCGAGCAACCAACGAAGCGTGAGAATCGGAGTCCTCGGGTGCGGCAACGTGGGGGCCGCGTTCGTGCAGCTCGTCGAAGCCCAACGTCCCTTCGTCGAGCGTCGCACCGGTTTGCGGCTCGAGGTGACTCGGGTCGCTGTGCGCAACCTGTCGGCGCCTCGCGACGTGGAGCTCGCCGAGGGAGTACTCACCCGCGACGCACACAACGTCGTCGCCGATCCCGAGGTCGATCTCGTTGTCGAGGCGATCGGTGGCATCGAACCGGCCCGTGAGCTGATCCTGGCCGCGCTGGCAACTGGCAAGCCGGTCGTCACGGCCAACAAGGAGCTGCTCGCCAACGTCGGCGCCGAGCTCTACACCGCTGCTGACGCGGCGGGTCGCGACCTGCTCTTCGAGGCCGCCGTCGCCGGTGGCATCCCGATCGTTCGAGCATTGCGCGAGAGCCTCCACGGC
>DASQFE010000696.1:0-2866 GCA_035633295.1 Ilumatobacteraceae bacterium
CGCTCACGGATGCCTTCGACCTCCTTGTCGGCCTCCTTCTGGATCTTCTTCAGGTCGGCGGCCTTGGCGTCTTCCTTCTCGGCCTCCGCGGCAGTCTCCTCGAGCTCCTTGAAGCGGCGATCGATGGCGAGTTCCATCTCCTTCACGATCACGTCGCGCTCTTCGAGGTACTCGGCTTCGAGGTTGCCCAGGTTCTCGTGGCGGCCCTCTTCGTCGACCCAGCTCACCAGGTGGGCGGCGAAGTAGATGACCTTCTCGAGCATCTTGGCCTTGAGCTCTTCCTTCGGCTCGATGCCGGCGAGGAGGTAGGCGAGCCACGACCGGGTGCCGCGCAGGTACCAGATGTGCACGGCCGGTGCAGCGAGTTCGATGTGGCCCATGCGATCGCGACGGACCTTCGAGCGGGTGACTTCGACGCCACAACGCTCGCAAATGATGCCCTTGAACCGGACGCGCTTGTACTTGCCGCAGTAGCACTCCCAGTCACGGGTCGGCCCGAAGATCTTCTCGCAGAACAGGCCGTCCTTTTCGGGACGCAGCGTGCGGTAGTTGATCGTCTCGGGCTTCTTCACCTCACCGTGTGACCAGGTACGGATCTGGTCCGCCGTGGCCAAGCGGATCTTCAGTTGGTCGAACATGTTGACGTCGAGCATGTGGTTCCTCGTTGTTCGGGTCGTGCGTTGTGATGTCAGTTGTGCTCGGTGCGGCGAGGGAAGCGCCAGCGACGAGCTGCAGGGAGGGAGCGGTCAAAGCGGAGCGGAGACCAGTCCCTCCCCATTAGTAAGAGGCGCGTTCGCGCTTTTCGCGTTCGCGGCGGGCGTCGTCTTCGTCGGTGCCGCGCTCGGGGCGGGAGATGTCGATGCCGAGTTCCTCGGCAGCGCGGTAGACCTCGTCATCGAGGTCGCGCATCTCGATCTCGTGGCCGTCCTCGGTGAGCACTTCGACGTTGATGCAGAGCGCCTGCATCTCCTTCATCAGCACCTTGAAGCTCTCGGGCACACCCGGTTCAGGGATGTTGTCGCCCTTCACGATCGCTTCGTACACACGGACACGGCCGAGCACGTCATCGGACTTGATGGTGAGCAGCTCCTGCAAGCAGTACGCCGCGCCGTAGGCCTCGAGGGCCCACACTTCCATCTCGCCGAATCGCTGGCCACCGAACTGCGCCTTACCACCGAGCGGCTGCTGGGTGATCATCGAGTACGGGCCGGTGGAGCGGGCATGGATCTTGTCGTCGACCAGGTGGGCGAGTTTCAAGATGTACATGTAGCCGCAGGTGATCTGGTTGTCGTACTTCTCGCCGGTGCGACCGTTGTAGAGGTCGAGCTTGCCGTTCGTGCCGACCAGGCGATCGCCGTTGGCCGACTCGGGGTTGAGACCCTCGAGGATCTCCTGGATCGTCGGATGATCGCCCGACTTCTCCTTTTCATCCCACTTCGCACCGTCGAACACCGGCGTCGCCACGAACGTGGATGGCTTGGTGTTCGGTCGAGTCTTGGTTTCGGTGCCACGGATGGGCTCGTCGCCGACCTTGGTGCCGTCGGGGTTCGTCCAACCCCAGCGAGCGCAGTAGCCGAGGTGTGCTTCGAGTACCTGGCCCACGTTCATCCGGCTCGGCACGCCGAGCGGGTTCAGGATGATGTCGACGGGCTGACCATCGGCCGTGTACGGCATGTCCTCGATCGGCAGGATGCGGGAGATGACGCCCTTGTTGCCGTGGCGACCGGCAAGCTTGTCGCCCACCGAGATCTTGCGCTTCTGGGCGACGTAGACCCGCACGAGCTGGTTGACGCCGGGCGGCAGTTCGTCGCCGTCGTCACGGTTGAACACCTTGACGTCGATGACCTTGCCGACTTCGCCGTGCGGCACCTTCAAGCTGGTGTCGCGCACCTCGCGGGCCTTCTCGCCGAAGATGGCGCGCAGGAGGCGCTCTTCGGGGGTCAACTCGGTTTCGCCCTTGGGCGTGACCTTGCCGACGAGGACGTCACCAGGGCCGACTTCGGCGCCCACGCGGATGATGCCGCGGTCGTCGAGGTCGGCGAGGATGTCGTCGCTCAGGTTCGGGATGTCACGGGAGATCTCTTCCGGGCCGAGTTTGGTGTCGCGGGCATCGACCTCGTGCTCCTTGATGTGGATCGACGTCAACACATCGTCCTTCACCAAGCGCTCGGAGAGGATGATCGCGTCTTCGAAGTTGTAGCCCTCCCACGGCATGAACGCCACGAGTAGGTTCTTGCCCAGAGCGAGTTCGCCGTGATCGGTCGAAGGGCCATCGGCCAGGATTGAGCCCTTGGACACCTTGTCGCCCTCGACAACGCGGGGCCGCTGGTTGATGCAGGTGTCCTGGTTCGACCGACGGAACTTGGCGAGGCGGTAGACCTTCTTGCCTTCCGTCTTGTACTGCACGGCGATCAGATCGCCGGTGACCTCGATGACCTCGCCATCGTCGATCGCCTGGATCAGGTCGGCGGCATCGCGGGCGGCACGGTTCTCGATGCCGGTGCCGATGTACGGGGCCTCGGCGCGTACCAGCGGAACCGCCTGGCGCTGCATGTTGGCACCCATCAGGGCGCGGTTGGCGTCGTCGTGCTCGAGGAACGGGATCAGTGCGGTGGCGACCGACACGATCTGCTTCGGCGACACGTCGATGAAGTCGACTTCGTCCGGCGGCACGTAGCCGATGTCGGTGGTGGCACCGAAGAAGCTCTCCGCTTCGAGCATCTTGCGCAGATCCTCGAGGCTGGCAGCCTGCGGGGAACGACGCACGAGCGTGCGCTCGTCGCGGATGCTGCCGTCGTCGTTCAGGGGCGTGTTGGCCTGGGCGACGACGTAGTTCTCTTCTTCGTCGGCGGCCATGTAGACGATC
>DASQFE010000697.1:0-2355 GCA_035633295.1 Ilumatobacteraceae bacterium
CACCGAACGCGCCAGCGACAGAATTGCCGTGAAAGTGCAGTGCACTGCTTGGGCAGTGGTGCGGCGCCTCTTGGGTCTCGCCTCAAGTGATTACGCGCCGCGCTATGTGCGGGCGTGCCGGCTGTTGGTGGTGCCAGGTGATCTGGTGACCCACTGCAGTCAACGGTTGACGCCGCATCATGCGTGGACGATTGTGATGCAGATGGGATCACCGGGGGAGAGCGAACGGCATCGCGTCTTTGTACCGCAGGCTCTCGGGTCCGATGAGTTCCTGCGCGTGACGTGGCACGAATAGCGCGAGGTGTTGGTCTTCTCCCATTGGCAAGGTGCGCTCATCGAACAGATCTCCGAGTCCTCCGAGTCGGTGGCGTGGCGAGTCCAGGTCGGTGATGCCGAACTCGTCGGATTCGTCGCCGACGATGATCGTGCGAGAGTGGTGACCGGACCCGAGTCGACCTGGGCCGAGTTCGGCGCGGATGCCTGGGCACTCTGAGACACCTCGCGTGCCCGGCTGGCTCAGGCCGGCATTCGTGCTGTGCGGTCTCACACCAGTTGTCGCATCGGTTGCGTGGGCAGTGACCCGGTGGCAAAACAGCCGCGACCCGAACTGCGGGCTCACCGCAACGCATGCGTCGTGCGGGCTGAGCGCCCGGGACGCCGCAGTGGTCATCGCTGTGTCAGCCGTCACCGCCGCCTTCATTGCACTCGTTGTCGGTTGGGTGGGCCGCCGATCGTCGTGGAGTTGGGTCGGATGGTCGATCGTGGCAGTCTGGACGGTCTGCGCCGCCGTGTACGTCGCGCTGCCGCCCTCGGGCTGACGGTTCGACGCCGGAGGTCCTGGCTCGGAGCTCTCACCCCTGGTCGGGTCACCCGCCGCGGCGTGTCGTCGTGGCTCGCATTCTCTCACCGAATCTCCTCGTCCAGCCACGGGGCGTCGTTCCATGTCGGGTCATCGATCTGCCTTCATCAGCGGGACTACCTCGCGTCACGCTTGGGCCGGACTGTGCGGGTCAACGCTGCGGGAGAAGCGGGTTATCGCTCGTCGTTATCGAGTGCCCGTCAGAGACCAGTGCTTCGGCGAACCCAGGCCTGACTCCACCCGGCGAGGACTGCGAACCGACAGCTGGCCTGGTTGATCACGGCGTTGCCGCCTTGCGCCATTGGTTACGGCAACTCCTGGAGTGCCCAAGTGTTCCCATCGGGATCCGCGAAACCTGCCATTCGGACCCCGCCTCCCAGGTCAGCAACTTCGTCGACCTCGACACCGCGATCAACCAACATCTGTCGAGCTTCATCGATGTCGTCGACGACAAGGTGCAGACCGCGGACCGACCCGGGTGCAGCGGACAATCCTGGCAGCCCCTCGGCGAGCACGATCGAGCACGCTGACCCGCTCGGACTCAACTGAATCACCCGGACGCCATCTGCGGGCGATACGTCGTGGTCGACACCGAATCCAACGCTGTCGACATAGAACGTTTTCGCTCGATCGACGTCCACCACGGGGATCGGGACCAACTCGAGTCGCATGTCCATGCGGACACGATAGGCGCGAGCCGCCTGCTCAATTCTGACGCCGCACCGCTCGCTCAGACGTGTGCTTGGGCGCGACGAGCGTCGATGAGCCTGCGGACAAGTGAGTCTGACAGTGGCTGGTCGACCGGGAACTTCAGAGCTCCCTTCGACGCTGCGAGCCCTTCGAGATCCTCGGCCGACATGGTCGCGAGGATCTCGCCACTGTGCGGTAGGTAGCTGAGCCAGTTCTTCGCAGCAGAGAACCCAGCCACGGGCTTGCCGGCAATCCTGAACACGGGAACGCCGTAGGACAGGCCCTGCTCCGCCTCTGGGATCACAGCCGCGATGGATCGTGGGAGGAGTTCGAGCGTTGACCTCTTGGGCTCGTCGAGCTGCGCAAGGTACTCGTCGACTTCATCGGCGCTCATTCGTACTCCATCCGTTCAGACAAGGTCCCATGTTTCGCAGCTCAGTGAGCGGGCGACCGACCAAGCAGTTCTCACTC
Organism: Ilumatobacteraceae bacterium; assembly: GCA_035633295.1. Classification (GTDB taxonomy): domain Bacteria; phylum Actinomycetota; class Acidimicrobiia; order Acidimicrobiales; family Ilumatobacteraceae; genus Sva-07. The sequence continues at coordinate 2,021 of DASQFE010000697.1, forward strand.
CACGATCTGGGCCGATCGTGGCGCACCGCAGGCGTATCTGAAACCATATTGCGATGCTGAGGTGCGCATCCCACTTCGCGATTATCTCGCGTCACGGTTGCTGGCGAGCGAGGCAAGGTTCCGCTCGACGAGAGCGGTATTGAAACGATCGCGGTCGGGACGGGGCCAGAACCTTCCTAGGTCGTCCGTGTTAACGAAGACCACGGCGTCGCCTGCGTCAGCAAGATGCTGCGCGAGTGACCTGTCGATGAAGGCCGTCGACAACAGCGAAACGCCGCAGCGTGGCGCGTCAAGGAGCGTTGCCAACGTGAATACGGGCGCCGTTTTCGGGCGCT
>DASQFE010000698.1:0-3074 GCA_035633295.1 Ilumatobacteraceae bacterium
CAGCAGCAACGGCGCCAACAGCCCACCACCATCGAGCACCCGCGATCAGCATCACCCCGGCAACGACCACGAGTACCGACGCGAGGAGCCAGGCAACGCCCATGGCGGTCCCGATCGGCTCGACCAGTTGGGACACGTCCGCCCAGCCGAACCCCTCGACGACGCCGAGCAGATGGATGAGACCATGGATGATCGCGATCACGCCGACGCTCCAGCGAATCAATGTCTTCTCGATGACTCTCCTCAGGGGTCCGTCACTGGTGTCAGCTGGGCGGGAGCACGAACGGTGGTGGTTCCATCGCGGCGACGCAGGCAAGGTCGGAGTTGTCGGTCGTTCCGTTGTCGACGAAGTGGGCGACGACGTCACTCACGCAGCCGTACTGGACGATGCCGTGGCCATGGCCGGGGGCGATGACCGTGGCCGTGTTCGACGCGACCTCGGCGATGACGGCGGCGGCCGACGGCGGGTTCTGTGCATCGGCTTCGCCGACGAGCAGCAGGATCGGGATGTCGGTGGCCGGTGGTGCGGTTTCGTCGTCGGCGACATCGGCGCGTGGCCACTCGGAGCACACGCCGGCGTAGAACTGGTCCTGCATGCGTGCCGCATCGGACAGGTAGCTCGCCGTATCGGGGTTGTCGGGTGTGGGTGATGCCCACGGTTCGCTGCAGCGAATCGTGACGTACATCGCAAGCCGATTGACCTCGGTCGCAGCAGCGATGCGTTCGACGACCTGCTCGAGGTAGTCGTAGATGCCGAGCGCAGCCGCGCGCAACGTTCCAGGCAGGCTCGGTGCCGTGTCGGTGTACAGCACCAGTGCGTGGACCGCCTGAGCGGCGACCACACCGTCGAGGACCAACGGGGCGCCGGTTGCGGGGTCGGTCACCGCGAGCTCGACGGGTGTCGTGCGGAGTCGTTCGAGGACGGCCGTCAGGTCCGCGATCGGGTCGGGGTACGCGGCGTGGCAGTCGGCGTCGGCTGCGCAACGTGCTGCCAGGAGATCGAGGGCGCGTTGGGAGTCGCGCGGAATGTTGGCGATGATCGGGACGCCGAGCCCACTGACACCGTCGAGCGTCATGGTCGCGACTCGGTCAGGGTGACGGATCGCCAGCACCTGGGCAGCCAACGCGCCGTACGACCCGCCGTAGACGTGCACGGTGTCGTAGCCGAGCTGGTCGAGGATGTCGTCGAGGTCGTCGACGAACGCAGCGGTGCCGTACTGAGCGACATCCGCGTCGGTGCTTGACAGGCACGAACTCGCCCACTCGACCCCGGCAGCGAACAACGCATCATCGCCGCGCACGTTCAAGGGAAGCGGATCGCACTGCACCGCACCAGACATGCCGGTGCCGCGCTGCTCCATGAATACCAGGTCGTGCTGTGAACGCAACGCGGCGAACCGATCCAGGAAGGCGGGGGCGTCATTCACCGCCGATCCACCGGGCCCACCGCTCAGCAGCACCAGCGGCGCTGCCGTCGACGACGCGTTCGTCGCTTCGACCACGACCACACGTATTGGGACCGACACATCGTCATCATGGGCCCTGGACTCGGGCACCCGCACGGTCGCACACCGCGCGTCGACGCCGGCCACCTCGCACTCATCGAGACTCAACTGTGTCGAGAACGGCGCGACAACGGACGAAGTGGTCGAACCCGACGAATCCACGCTCGACGACGGCGAAGCCAACGACTCCGGCGACTCCGACGACGACCCCGATCCGCACGCTCCCGTGGCAACGGCGAACGCCACGAGCAACCCGAATACCCGCGTCCGATAGCGACGAGCGATCACGACACCAATCAGACCTCAACCACGAACACCGAACTAGGGCCCAACGGCCAGTTTGCCGACTGCGCTGATCAAGCAGCGCTCATGTGCGCACGTGGATGAGTCGGTCAGCCCGTCCAGCGGAGCGGAATTGGAACACTGGGCTCACTGCCGCGGAGCAGCCGAAGATCACAAAGGGCCATTGACCGGGACTATGCGGTGCGCTGCTTGGGCCGTACCCGAGTGCTCAGGGGTTGCGCGATGGTGTGATTCGGTGCGCCGAAGTGTGTGGAGCGGTTCCAGCCTTTGTGCTGATCCAGGACCGCGGGTGCGGACGTAGTCTCAGGCGATGGCTAGCGCCAAGCGTCGCTACACCGACGATGTTCCCGACGACGTCACGACCCGTCTTCGTGCCGTGTGCCTCGCGCTTCCCGACGCCTACGAGGAACAAGCTTGGGTGGGGACTCGATGGATGGTTCGCAAACGGACGTTTGCGCACATTCTTGGCGTCGAGGAGGAGGGCGCTGACCCTGTCGTCGTGCTCTCGTTCCGTTCCGAGGGCGAGGAGCTTGAGGTGCTCCGCCGGACCGGGCATCCGTTCTTCGTCCTCGGGTGGGGGCGCAACGCGATGGGTATGGTGCTCGACGACCCCGACTGGGACGAGGTTGCCGAGCTCGTGACCGAGAGCTTCTGCGTGTTGGCCCCGAAGAAGCTGACCTCGCTCGTCGAACGCCGGACAACCGCCGAATCCTGACTCAGCTGCGGGGAGCCCGAGCAGTACCGCACTGCAGTCGGCGGTGGGAGAACTTGTCACTCGGCGACAGCGTCTCGGGTGGGGTCCGATTCGGTGGGATTATCTCGTGTCACGGAAGGGCCGCGATGCGGCGCGGACTGCAGCTCCGTCTCCGTGATTACGTTGCGTCCAAGTGTGACATGAGCGTTTGTGCGGTTCAGGCCGGCGGCGAGCTGGGGCGCGGCAGACCCATCGGGTTCGGGAACGGGATCGTCTCGCTACGGATGACGTCGTTGGCGACACGTGTCAACTCGGCGAACATCTCAGCGCGACGGTCTGGGCGGAGCGCACGCTCGTACGGCTCCGCTGCTCGCAAGTCCGTGGTGGCCTCGACACGCGATCGCAGCGCTGCTCCTTCAGTCGTGAGCTGTCCAGATTCGTTGAGCAGATCTCGCTCGACCAGTCGGGTCCTAGCGCGTTGTTGTTGTTCGCCGCTCCAGCCCCGATTGTCGAAGAAGACCTCGGGTTGCCAGCCGTGTTCAGCGGCGATGAGCAGATGAGCCTCGCAGCCG
>DASQFE010000699.1:0-4055 GCA_035633295.1 Ilumatobacteraceae bacterium
GGGCCGCCCGACGATGCGAGACACCTGCTCGGCGAGCTGGTCGGCGCCACCGGGAGGCGCGAGACCGATGTGGCGGACGTGATAGTCGAGGTCGAAGTCGGGATCATCGATCCAGTACGGATGGTCGAGCTTGAAGGGAACCTCGACCAACCGCCGACGCATCGGTTCGAGCCGGCCGATGAGGGCGTCGAATCGGTCGTATGCGGCCTGGTACGGGTCGAAGTCGGGCGAGGGTCGTTCGTAGATCGCCAGGCCGTTGACGTGGCCGTAGGTGGTGGGCGTCTCCATGTACAGGAAACCGGCATCGAGACCGGACAGTTGCTTCACGTTGCAAGTCTCGCGCCGTTCGGCCTCGGCGACACCTTCGGGGGTGCGCGACGTGTACCTTCGGCTCCGGAGGCCACATTGAGCGAGCTGCAGTACGACGAATGGATGAGCGAGAGCGATTCGGTGCTCTGGCACATCGAGCGCGACCCGCTGCTGCGATCCACGATCACGAGCGTGTGGTTCCTCGACTCGGTGCCTGATCGTCGCCGGATGGATGCCGTGGCCGAGCGATTGGCAGCCACGATCCCCCGATTGCGTCAGCGGGTCGTCGACGAACAGCCCGGCGTCGCGCCACCGCGGTGGACGGAAGATCCGAACTTCGACGTCGACTACCACTACTCCTGGGCCCGACTGCCGGGGCGCCGTGTCGGGCGCCGCGAGGTGCTCGATCACGCGCAGCGACTCGCCGGGCGCTCGTTCGACAGGGACCGCCCGCTGTGGGAGTTGTGTGTGATCGAGGGCCTGCCGGGCAAGCGGGCAGCGTTCGTGATGAAGGTGCACCACGCAATCGCCGACGGCCTCGGCCTGGTACAGCTTCTCTCGCAGATGGTCGACCTCGAGGCCGACCCGACCGAGGTGGTCGACTACGACGTGTCGACGGTTCCGCACACGCATCGTGTCGTCTCGCCACTGTGGGCGATCCCGGGCGCCCGCTCGCTCAGCCATCGGATCGCCAGTGAGGCAAGGACCGGAGCGCGGATCGGAAAGGCCTCGCTACGGACCGCCAGTGAGCTGTTGCGTGATCCGCTGGGCACCATCGAGCAACTCGGGCGCACCACGGGCTCGATCGCCCGAGTCGTCATGCCGGCGACCACGCCGCTCAGCGCGCTGATGACGCAGCGTTCGCTCAACACCTGCTTCGACGCCGTGTCGGTGCCGTTCGCCGACTTCAAGGCGGCCGCCCGATCGGTCGACGCAACGCTCAACGATGCCTTCGTGGCGACCACGCTCGATGCGTTGCGGCGCTACCACGACGCGATGGGGTCACCGTGTTCGCAGGTGCGGATGAACATGCCGGTCAGTGTGCGCGGCGGTGAGTCGGCGAACCGGTTCGACAACCAGTTCGTTCCCACCCGCATGGTCTTGCCACTCAGCGATGCCGATGCAGCCACGCGGCTCGCGGAGGTCAAGGCGCTGCTGCGGACGGTGACAGCAGAACCTGCACTCCCCCACGTCAACGACATCTCGGGTGTGATCTCGCGTCTTGGTCCGGCCGCGTCGGTCTCGGTGCTCGGCGCAATGCTCAAAGGTGTCGACATCACCACCTCGAACGTTCCGGGGCCGTCGTTTCCCGTGTTCATGGCCGGGGCCGAGGTCGAGGAGTTCCAGGCGTTCGGGCCACTCGCCGGCGCGGCGATCAACATCACGCTGTTCAGCTATGCCGGCGCCGTTCACCTCGGGATCAACAGTGATCGCGCGGCGGTGGTCGATCACGATCTGTTCACCCGCTGCGTTCGTGAGGCGATCGACGCCACGTTGACACTGACGGCGCCGGTATGACGCTGCGCGAACGGATCCTGCCGCCCGACCCTCGAGGTGTGGGCGACGAGCCCGACTATCGATTCACCTTGGCGAACGAACGGACGTTTCTGGCCTGGATCCGCACGGCGCTCGCCCTGGCCGCCGGTGGTCTGGCCGCCGTTGGACTGCTGGAGGACTTCGCCGGCGGTGAGCTGCTCGGAATCGGGCTGCTCGCGCTCAGCTTCGTCACGGCTGCAAGCGCGTATCGGCGGTGGGCGCTCAACGAACGGTCGATGAGATTGAAGGAACCGTTGCCGCCGTCTCGGTTGCCGATGATGATGGCGATCGGCACCGCGGTTGTCGCCGTCGTCGCCGCAGTGATGCTGGTGGTCGACCGATCGTGAACGAGCGGCCATCCACCAGCTTCGACGTCGGTCTGCAACACGAGCGCACTGCGTTGGCATGGGAACGTACGGCGATCGCCATGATGATTGCCGGGCTGGTACTGAGCCGATTCGCTGCGATCCACGAGTTCTGGCTGTTCGCCGCGGTTGGCCTGCTCCAAACTGCGTTCGGCGCCGGGCTCCTCGTCTGGGCGGGGTCGCACTACGAGGATCTACACGGTCCACTGCGCGACGGCGCCGACGTGGTTCATCCGCTGGCAGCACGCGTCGTGGGGGTCGTGACGGTGATCACCGTGGGTTTGGGCCTGGCGATGGCCGTTGCCATCGCAGTTCTGCGCTGATGCCCTGACGATTCCCCGAGCGTTCGCTAGCCTGGTCATCCGTGACGACCCTCATCGACGCCGAGTCTGCGCCCAGCGCGCCCGACGTCGAGCTGCCCGAGCACGAGCCGATCGACCATCGCCGCCGCACTGCACTGGCGATTGCCATTGCCGCGGTGCTCGGCGTGGCCACACTCGGCGCAGTGTTGACCGGTCAGTCTGATTCATCGCTGACGTTGACCGGCGGCGACGCGGCTGGGGCTCCGGTGGCTGCTGCCCCTGTTGTCACTGCTTCCTCCCCGGTGATCGCGGCAGCGGCGGCGATTCCCGACCTCGAAGGCGATCTCGGCCAGAACGAAGTCGAGCCCACCGCGCCGGTCGAATCTGATCGGGCCGATGGCGGATGCAGCATCGGCGCCCTGTCCGTGCGGCTCAGCTCCGAGGGACCCGGCGTCGCCTGCCTCCAGCAGGCACTCGTCGACCTCGGCTACTACGAGGGCGCCGTCGATGGTGACTTCGACGACCCGACCCTCGCTGCCGTCATGCAGTTCCAGGCCGATCAGAACCTGTTCGTCGATGGCGTCGTCGGCCGCGAGAGCGCCATCGAACTCGACATCTGGCCCGACGAGGAATCGCTCGTCGTGCGTACTCCGGCACCGCCCGACGGCGCGATGGATTCCACCGGGTACCTGCTGTCGCCAGTCGCTTCCGTCGGCGACAACGCTCCCCCACTCCCGGCCGATTCCGGGTCGGGACGACGAGTCGTCTACGACCGGGCCGGACAACGGGTCTGGGCGGTCGACGACAACGAGCAGATCATCCGCTCGTGGCTGGTGTCAGGCAGCAAGTTCAGCAACGAGGAGCCCGGCACCCACACGGTGTACAGCCGGTCCGACAAGTCGACGGCATGGAACGGCAAGGCCTGGCTTCCGCTGATGATTCGGTACCAGGTCACCGATATCGGCCACATCGGCTTCCACGCCATTCCGTTGCACGTGTCCGACAACACCCCGTATCAGACGACCGACGAACTCGGAACCCGACTGTCGGGCGGCTGCCAGCGCCAGCACAACCTCGATGCCGCGTTCCTCTGGGCCTTCGCCGACGTCGGCACCACCGTCGTCGTCACCTGAGCGCCGAAAATACCGTTTGCGTAACAGTTTTGTTGGGACGCCCCAACAGAAGTGCAGCGCAAACCGAGGTTCTGGTCACAAACAGGGTGTTGGGATCCTCAGAGGCGGGCGTGGAGGCGGACGGCTTGCTCGGCAGCTTTGGCCCGAATCTCGCCGGCGTCGACACGAACCGGGACTCCCTCGCGAAGCGCCGGCTCCCCGGCGATGTCGACATCGATCGGCCGCACACCCGGCGTGTAGGCCACATGCCACGGACTCATCGGTGCATACGACCAGCTGACGCGGTCATCGAGCGCCTCCGGAAACAGCACCCATCCCTGCTCCAGCCAGCCCCATGCAGTGTCGGGGCTGGTGGCGACGTCAACGGCGCGAGCAGCGACGAATGCCAACTGGAACTCGGCCACCATGTC
>DASQFE010000700.1:0-2141 GCA_035633295.1 Ilumatobacteraceae bacterium
CGGGTGCTGCTCGATGATCGCTACGGTCCGTCGCCCGGCGTGAAGTTCAAGGATGCCGAGCTGCTCGGTATCCCGACGATCGCCATCGTGGGCCGCGGCGTGGCCGACGAGGAGGATCCGACCATCGAGGTCAAGGACCGCCGCACCGGCGACCGCGAGGACATCCCCCTCGCCGACATTGTTGCCCACCTCCTCACCACCTGTCGCCCCTGACCCTCCAATCACCACCCGAAATTCGGAGCCAACGTTGCGCTGAGAGCACGATCCGCTCCGAATTTCGGGGTATCGACGGCGGGCGTGGGTCAGGAGTGGCGGAGGAGGCCTTGGTCGATGACGACGCGTTCGGTGGCCGGGTCGCCAGGATCGACGGCGCTGGTGGTGAAGAACGTCTCGCCGGGCTCGCCCGACCACATGTTGATGGTGAGGGTGTCGCCGGGGAGGACCGGCGCCGCGAATCGGGCCTCGATGTGTTGGAATCTCGCCGGGTCGCTCCCACAGATCGCATGCAGTAGTGCCCGACCGGTGAACCCGTAGCTGCACAGACCGTGGAGGATGGGTCGATTGAAGCCACCGATCGCGGCGAAGGCCGGGTCGGTGTGCAGCGGGTTACGGTCGCCCGAGAGCCGATACACGAAGGCCTGGTCGCGCAGAGTCGGATAGGTCACGACATGGTCCGGGTCTCGCTCGGGTGGGACGTTCTTCGGTCCCGACGGTCCCCGATCGCCGCCCCAGCCACCTTCACCACGTATGAACAACGAGGACGTGTTCGTGTACAGCGGCGCGCCGTCCATCACGGCGTGAGTCTCGGTCACCACGACGGCGGCCGATCCCTTGTCGTGCATGGCCACCAGCTCGCCCGTGATCGTCACGGTGCCCTCGACGGGGATCGGTTGGTGGAGCGTGACGGCTTGCTGGCCGTGCACGAGCAGTGCCGGATTGAACGTGCCGATGTCACGCATCACCGAGCCCGCTCCCCAGCCGATCACCACCGGGAAGGTGGGAAACACCAGCTGGTCGACGCCGTTGCTGTTCTCGGTGGTGAACGCCAACTCGTCCTGCCCGGCACCGATCCCCACGGCGTAGAGGAGGGCGTCCTTGGAGTTCCAGCTGGATTCGACGGGATCGCTCTTCGATCCGATGGCTTCAGGATTCAAGGGCATGTCATCTCACTTTCGTTGAACTGACGGTTGGGGCGATCAGGAGTCGAGCATCGTCTGGGGCCAGCCACCGGGCTCACCGTTCATGCCCGAGTTGCGCCGAGCGTCGGCGAGCAGTTGCTCGATGACCGGGCCGATCTTGGTCGGGTCGTCGACCGGCGTGGTCGATGGACCGCGCACCCACCCTTCGGCGACGGCCAGGATCTGACCGGATGCCTCGAACACCCGCCCCGTGACGCCGGCCGATTCGGGCGAGCAGAGCCATGTGACGATCGGTGCGATCCAGTGGGGCGCCCGCGCCTCGCGGGCCTCGTCGGTTTCGGGAGCCGGGCCGAGGCCCTCGGTCATCCGGGTCAGCGCCACCGGCCCAACGGCGTTGACCGTCACGCCGTAGCGGGCGACCTCGAGCGCCACGATGTTCGTGAACGCAGCAATGCCGGCCTTGGCGGCGCCGTAGTTGGCCTGGCCCGGGTTGCCGTAGATACCGGACACCGATGTGGTGTTGACGATTCGGCCGCTGACCGGCTCGCCGGCCTTTGCGCGCTCGCGCCAGTAGGCAACCGCCCAGCGCGACGGGGCGAAGGTGCCCTTGAGGTGCACGTTGATGACCGAGTCCCACTCCTCCTCGGTCATGTTCGCGAGTACCCGGTCGCGCAGGATGCCGGCGTTGTTGACGAGTGCGTGGAGGTCACCGAAGGTCTCGATGGCGGTGTTGATCAGCCGCTGGGCACCCTCCCAGTCGGCGACGTTGTCGCCGTTGGCGACGGCCTCGCCGCCCATTTGGACGATCTCGTTCACGACCTGCTGGGCCGGCGAGATGTCGCCGCCGCTGCCGTCGACGTTGCCGCCGAGGTCGTTGACCACGACCTTCGCTCCCTGCCGGGCGAGGCTGAGCGCGTGCTCACGGCCGATGCCCCGTCCCGCCCCCGTCACGATGGCAACTCGTCCCTCGCACAATCCACTCATCGACAGATCCTTCCTCGT
>DASQFE010000701.1:0-4056 GCA_035633295.1 Ilumatobacteraceae bacterium
CACAAACGCGGTTACGCTGCTGCGGCCCGACGCGGAGCCTGTCGAGATCGACCTCGCATCGAAGCGAGATGTCGCTCGGGCCGTCATCGACACCATCGTCGCCATTCGCTCCACACATCGACAGGACACTGCATGAGCACGTACACGTTCACCTCCGAAAGCGTCACCGAAGGCCATCCCGACAAGATGGCCGACCAGGTCTCCGACTCCATTCTCGACGCCATCCTCACCGAGGATCCGGACGGCCGCGTCGCCTGCGAGACCCTCCTGACCACTGGCCTGTGCGTCATCGCCGGTGAAATCACCACATCGGCATACGTCGACATCCCCAAGATCGCCCGCGAGACCATCAACGGCATCGGCTACGACAACGCCACCTACGGCTTCGACGGCAACACCTGCGGCGTCATTGTCTCGATCGACGAGCAGAGCCCCGACATCGCCCAAGGCGTCGATGCCAGCGAGGAAGTCCGATCGGGCCACTCCGGTGAGGACATGCTCAACCTGCAGGGTGCCGGCGACCAGGGGATGATGTTCGGCTACGCCTGCAACGAAACCGACGATCTCATGCCGCTGCCGATCTGGACAGCGCATCGCCTCGCCGAGCGCCTCGCCGAAGTTCGCAAGTCGGGCCAGGTGCCGTACCTGCGACCCGACGGCAAGACCCAGGTCACCTACGAGTACCACAACGGCTGGCCGGTAGCGCTCAAGGCCGTGCTCATCAGCACACAGCACCAGGACGGCGTTGACCGTGACTCGGTCATCCGTCCCGACCTGATCGACCAGGTCATCCGCCCGATGATCCCCGAACACTTCGCTGACGACAACTACGAGATCTACGTGAACCCGACGGGACAGTTCGTACGCGGCGGCCCCTACGCCGATGCCGGCCTCACCGGCCGCAAGATCATCGTCGACACCTACGGCGGCATGGGACGTCACGGTGGCGGTGCGTTCTCGGGCAAGGATCCGAGCAAGGTCGACCGCTCGGGTGCGTACGCCGGTCGCTGGGTCGCAAAGCATGTCGTCGCCTCAGGTGCCGCCGACCGCTGTGAAGTGCAGCTCGCGTATGCCATCGGCATGGCGCAGCCGGTGAGCATCCTGGTGGAGACGTTCGGAACGTCGCACGTCGACCCCGCCGTGATCGAGCAGGCCGTTCGCGTCACGTTCGACCTGCGCCCCGCCGCGATCGTGCGTGACCTCGACCTCAAGCGCCCGATCTACAAGCGTTCGGCTGCCTACGGTCACTTCGGGCGCGCGGGCTTCCCGTGGGAAGAACTGAACCGTCTCGCCGACTTCAAGTCGGCTGTCGGCGTCTGAGCGACACCGGTGACGATCGGTTGGCGGCATCCGCTGCCACGATCGTCGCCACGGTCGTGCCCGACGTCACCGGGCTCGACAAGCACTTCGACTACCTGATCCCGCGCGAGCTGTCGGCGCACGTCGGCGTCGGCACGCTCGTGCGGGTCGAACTCCATGGCCGCCGTATCGGTGGCTGGGTTGCGGCGCTCAGCGGCGCACCGTCCGATGGTCGATCGATCGACTCGCTGAAACCGATCATGAAGGTCACGGGTCACGGACCGGCACCGGAGCTGTTCGACCTGGCCACGTGGGCGTCGGTTCGTTGGGCGGCACGCCGAATCCGGCCGTTTCTCGTGACGGCGTCGCCCAGCCGAGCGATCGTGACGCTGCCGCCCGATCGGCGCACTGGGATGGCGCCCGGTCCCGCATCGCCGGCGACGCGCGAGCTGCTCGGACTCGGCGGGGGAGTACTGCGACTGCCTCCGCGTGCCGACGTGATGCCGACGATCCTGGCAGCGGTGGGCTGCGGTCCGACGCTGGTGGTCGCTCCCGAGCACGACACGGTGGCGCTGCTGGCAACCCGACTCCGTCGAGCCGGGCTGTCGGTGGCCGTGGTCCCCGACGACTGGGCAGCCGCTGCCGGTGGTGTCGACGTCGTGATCGGGACCCGGTCGGCGGCCTGGGCTCCGTGTCGCGCCCTCGCCGCAGCGGTAGTGATCGACGAGCACGACGAAGCACTGCAGGAAGAACGCACGCCGACCTGGCATGCCCGTGACGTGGTGGTCGAGCGGTGCCGGCGCGCCGGAGTGCCGTATGCGCTCGTCTCGCCGGCGCCGACGCTGACGGCGGTTGTCGAGTACGCCGGTGATCGCGGTGTGGTGCACCCTCCGGCGCTGCGTGAGCGCTCCGGATGGCCTCGGATCGTCGTGGTCGACCGCACCGACGAGGATCCGTGGAAACGCTCGCTCGTCACCTCGCCGCTCATCGAACGTCTCCGTGACCCCGACCTGACGGTGGTCTGCGTCAGCAACATCACCGGGCGCGCTCGGGTCATCGCGTGCCGGTCGTGTCGTTCGCTGATCCGCTGCGATCGGTGCGATGCCGCGGTCGGCCTCGACGACGCCGGTCGCCTGTCGTGCCGCCGCTGCGGGGCACAGCGACCTCCCGTCTGTCAGGTATGTGGCGCAAGCAGGTTCGCCAACCTGCGCCCCGGCGTGACGCGCCTTCGCGAGGAGCTGGAGGCTGCGGCGGCTCGGCCGGTCGTGTCGGTCACCGGATCCGATACCGATCCGCCGGCACGCGCCGACATCTACGTCGGCACCGAAGCTGTGCTCCATCGTGTCAGCTCCGCCGACGTGGTGGCGTTCCTGGAGTTCGACTCCGAGATGCTGGCGCCGCGCTTTCGGGCGTCGGAGCAGGCCCTGGCCTTGATCGTGCGAGCCGGCCGGATCGCGCCCGAGGTGCTCATCCAGACCTTCTCGCCCGAACATGAAGTACTGAGCGCAGCAGCGAACGGCATTCCGGCCGGCATCCTCGACGGTGAACGTGAGCGACGCGAGCTGCTCGGTCTGCCGCCCTTCGGCGCACTGGCCGTCGTCTCCGGCACCGGTGCAGGAGAGTTCGTCGCCCATCTCCCACCCGCCGTTGCGGTGGGCGGTGACGGGGCCGACCGTTTCCTCGTGCGGGCAGCCGACTGGACGACGCTCGGCACGGCCCTCAACGCCGCCGAACGCCCGACCGGCTCACGCCTGCGAGTCGAAGTCGATCCCGCCCGCATCTGACCCGCCGATCGGGGGCGAATCGGCGACGAGGGCGTCGAAGCGTGCGGGGTCAATGTTGCCGCCGGAGAGGATGATGCCGACGCGACGGTTTCGGAACCGGGCCGGTAGATCGAGTACCGCCGCGAGGCCGGCGACACCGCTGGGTTCAAGGCGGCGGTCGAGCAGGTCACGGGTTACCCGCATCGCGTCGATGAGCTGCTCGTCGGTGACGGTCACCACGTCGCTGACGAGGCGGTGGTTGATGGCGAAGGTGGCGACACCGGGCGATGTGACGGCGAGTCCGTCGGCGATCGTGTCGGGCTGAGCGATCCGTATCGGGTGGCCTGCGGCGAACGACTGTCGGGTGTCGTCGGCGGCTGCCGGCTCGATACCGATGAGCTCGCATGACGGGTCGAGTTGGTGCATTGCCGATGCGCAGCCGGCCATCAGGCCACCGCCCGACATCGGCACGAGGAGCACGTCGAGGTGACCGACCTGATCGTGCAATTCGAGCGCTGCAGTGCCCTGGCCGGCCATCACCAGCGGGTCTTCGAATGGATGCACGAAGGTGGCACCGGTCTCCGCGACCTGTCGGAGTGCCCCGACCTCTCGATCGGGTGTCGCCCGATCGAACGTGACGATCGAGGCACCGAACGACTCGATCAGTGCTCGCTTCGCCGCTGCGACGTCATCGGGAACGTGAACGGTCGCAGTCATCCCCAACAAATGGGCGGCGCAGGCCACCGCGGCACCGTGGTTCCCCGACGACACGGCGACGACACCTCGGGGTCGATCGGCGAGTGGGATCAGCGACAGCCGGTTGAACGCGCCACGGAACTTGAACGCACCGGCCCGCTGCTGCGACTCGTCTTTGCAGAACACGGCCGCACCGGTGAGCGCATCGAGGCGGTCTGAACGCAACACCGGGGTGACGATGGCCTCGGGGGCGATCACGGCGGCGGCTGCGCGGATATCGGCGATATCGATCACTGGG
>DASQFE010000702.1:0-2189 GCA_035633295.1 Ilumatobacteraceae bacterium
CAGTTTTCGCCGAGAAGAACCCTTGGCCACGGAACGGGTTGCGACGATCGACCGCACCAGCCGCTGCGACGGCGGTGGCCTCGATCGAGCGACGGAGTTCCTCGACGCTCTCCAACCATCCGCGCAACTCGGCCGCGTCCATCGTCGAACAGTCGACATCGCCGAGCGCGCACATTGCAGTCGTTGCTCGGCGCACCGCCCCGGAAGCGAGTTCAACGACGGGCTCGGTCTCGATCGACTCGACCAACCGCAGCCGGATCGCGTCGAGACGCGCGAGACCCGAGGCAGCTGGATCGCTGTCGATTTCGCTCATCCCCACAGAACTCATACCCCCAATCATGACGAGGGGGTGTCGCAGGGTTGGCCGGGTTCCGCAGACCCTCGGACGTGACGTTCGTCACTGTCTCGGCTCTGGACTGCGACCGTCAGTTCAGCGCGATCGCGTGCTCAATCCGAGCGAGTGTGCCATCGACGTCGCCAACCTCGACAGGGATGCGGTGGGCGTTCGGGCGTCGCTCGAGCATGTGGGTGTAGGCGTCGTACATGGCGCCGACCGCATCCTCGGAGCCAGCCCGTTCGACGGAGCCAGCCCGTTCGACGAGCGCGCTTGCGTCCACGTGCGATTGTGTCTGTGGCGTCCTGCTGCGCTGATTGAAGGCTCGGATCGCGGTGCCGCGATCCAACATCAACGCAACTTCGGCGAACCTCACGCCACAGTCGGCTGCGAGTTGCTCGAGTTCCTCGATGAAGCCGACGTGCGCCAAGAACTGAGGGACCACCACGTCGAGTCCAGCGCGGAGGTGGGTTTTCGCCATCGAGATCGCAAGCGCCCGGGCTGCAAGACCGGCGTCCGCGGGCTGTGCGATCCAGGCGCCCAGCAGACCCCGGACGACGTCGATGTCCAGATTCAGCGCAAGCGGTCGGGCTTCGACCAGCCGAAAAGCCAGGGTGGACTTGCCCGACGCGGGCGGGCCGTTGAGCAACACGAGCGTCGCCATCGCAAGATCGTAGGTCCATGGCACTGGCACGGAAGAGGAAAGTGGGTCAGAATCCGAGGATGGTCGACGGAGAGCCGATGCTGATTCCGTGCGAAGGCGGTCCGACGGCGTGGCGAACCGGCACATTCCCACCGGCGGTCGAGTTCGACGTCGACGAAGGGGTCTATGTCCTCGTCGACGATGGTTCGCCCGAACTGTGGCATTACCAGTTCATCAGCGGGCCTGTGCGATGACCACCGACGTTGTTCCGATCCTGCGTGTCGCCGACGCAGCGGTAGCCGTTGTCTGGTACCGCCGCCTCGGCTTCGAGCAACAGTTCGAGCACAGGTTCGAGCCGCATCTTCCCGCCTATGTGGGGATCCGGCGAGAAGGTGCCCAGTTGCACCTCTCCGAGCACGCCGGTGATGCCACAGGGGACACCCTCGTCTACATCTGGGTCGACGAGATCGATCCGATCGCGGCCGAGTTCGGCGTCGCCGTGTCCGACGCCCCGTGGGGGCGTGAAGTCGAGCTGACGGACCCCGACGGAAACCGGCTCCGGGTCGCCCAGCCAGCTGAGTGATCAGCCTGGCTTTGCGACGCCGCCGTAGGGGACGGTGATGATCTCCAGGAGGTGGTCGTCGGGATTGGCCAAGTAGACACCGCGCCCGCCGTCGTGATGGTTGATCTCACCGGAACTTCGGCGGCCCGGATCGGCCCAGTGCTCGATTCCACCAGAGGTGATGCGTCCGAAGATGGCATCGAACTCGGCCTCATCGACCAGGAAGGCGTAGTGACCTGTCGTGAACGTTCCCTCGTCGCCGTAGGTGTCGAAGTCGAGGTCGACGGCGTTTGCGGTCGTCACCTGCCAGAACACGCTGAAGGGAATTGGTGCAGCGAGCCCGAAGAGGTTCGCGAACCATCTGGCAGCCACCTCGCCGTCGCGGGCGGGAATGATCGTGTGATCGAGGCGGATGGCCATAGCCGTCAGTCGAGAGCGAACGGCGGGTAGCGGTCGGTGATGAGCAGGAACGCATAGGCGTACACACGCAGCCCCCAGCGGCCCACGCCCACGACGTAATTGAACAGCCCCTTCGGATACCGCCCGGTGAACAGGATCGCGAACCAGGCGATGATGATCGCGAAGAACGCACCGATCCCCAGGAAGAACAGGATGATGAAGTGCGGAATGACGAGGAACCACTTCACGAG
>DASQFE010000703.1:0-2602 GCA_035633295.1 Ilumatobacteraceae bacterium
CCGGCGATCGCGCATGGCCCGCGCCGCATCGCGGCCCAAGCCGAGCACCCGATATTCACGTCGCCGTGGCACCGGCCAGACGGCACGAAGGGAGCGCAGATCGGAAATCGGCTCGGCCTCGCGCACGCTTGATCCGATCGAAGGTCCCAATCTGGCAGTGCTCGACAGCGACCAGCTCAGATCGATCTCGTCGCTTTGGCGTCCAGAGGCCACGCTGCATGGTCACCCAATGATGCTGAGCGCAGCAAATCGCATTACGCCAACTTCGAGTGATGTCTTGCAGACTCTTGTGGTCTTGTTCGTCGTCTTGGCCGTGGTGGCTGTGGTCGTCGCGTTGTTGATGCTTCGTCGCCGGAGTGCTAATCGCAGCTGACGTCGGAGGCAGTCGGCTCGGCCGCAGATGCCAGCGCCCGTGTCCTGATTGAACGCCGATTGCTAGCTCGGAACGACGCAGTTCTGGCGCGGCACGTGAGCGGGTCGGTCAGGATTACTTTCGTGGATTCCCGATCCGCCGATGCGGCGTTCCTGGTCTTCCCGGTACTGGTTGGCGCGGTCGGAGTAGAGAACGCAGGGGTGGTGATGGGCCCCTCTCTTGGCACCACCACACGCCGGAGCGAGCGCGATGAGCAGCATGCACGCCACAATCCGCCCAACGTTCGACGGAAGTCCGATGCGCGAGTCGGCAGCAGCGCTGGGAGCGAGGTGCCGCTGGCGGAGTGCTTACTGCTGGGCTCTGGCACGGGAAATCGCGGCCGGCGCGCCGTTCTGGTCGGTGACGTTGTCGATGCGATCGCCGATCCACTCGAACAAGCTCGCCTGGGCGACGACCTGGAACACGAAGTAGCCCACGAACACCACGACGGCGACGATTGCGGCGAGCCGGATCCACTTGACGACCCGGTTCGTGTACTCCGAGATCAGCGGGGTGATGTTCCGCTGGAGGTCGCGGGCCTGGCGGGCGAACACGTCTGCTGCCCGGTCGATCTCCAGGCGAGTGACCTTGCGAACCTCCTCGATCACCTGCTGGGAATCAGGTCGCTGCGCACGGCTCCCGGCCGCCGCTGCAGCCGACATCAGGGCGGTCGCCGGTGGGATGTACCGATGCGCTGCCTCGAAGGCGGCCGAACTCTCGAACGACTGTAGTTCCGCCTGGCTCGGCGGTGCCCGCCGGGCATCGGTCCAGTCGAGCCCGTCCCACCAGCGCAGCGCCGTGCGGCTCTCAGGGTCCGGATACCATCCGGGCCGCGGGGCGTCGTCGCGTCGCACCAGTCAGCTCGTGCGGTACTCGGAGCGGTCGGGTTCGGGAAGATCGACCCGGTCGTCGTCGTCGGGGATCGGCAGGCCGGCGCGGGGGCGGACCTCGTCGTCGGTGTCGTCGTCTCCTGCGGCAGCGGCCAACGCGGCAATGGTGCCCAACAGCCCGGAGAACTCGGCGGGGATCACGAGCTTCGTCGCGCGCCCGTCACCGATGCGTTCGAGCGCCTGGAGGTACTCGACGGTCAGCACCGACTTGTCAGCACGGGCCTCCTTGATGCCGGTGAGTCGGGACTTCGCAGCCGCGCCTTCGCCGAGACCGACGAGTTCTAGCCGCACCCGCTCGGCGTTGGCCCGCAGTTCGATCGCCTGCGCCTGACCCTCAGCATCGAGGATGGCAGCCTGCTTGCGGCCCTGGGCCGACAGCACGGCGGCCTGTTGCTCGCCGTCGGCTCGGGCGATGGCGGCCTCCTGGTAGCCCTTCGCTTCGGTCACGGTCGCTCGCCGGTCGCGTTCGGCGCGCATCTGTGCGTGCATAGCCGAGACGATGTCCGGCGGTGGATCGATACGTTGGATCTCGACGCGCACCACCCGCACGCCCCACTTGTCGGTGGCGTCGTCGAGCACGTCGCGGAGTTGCGTATTGATCGTGTCGCGTGACGTGAGCGCCCGATCGAGTTCGAGGTCACCGATCAGGTTACGCAGGTTGGTCTGGGCCAACTTGGTGATCGCAGTGAAGAAGTCGGCGACGTTGTAGACGAGGCGCTGCGGGTCGGTTGCCTCGTAGTACACGACGGCATCGACCGAGACGACAACGTTGTCGGCCGTGATGACCTCTTGCGGTGGCACGTCGACGACCTGTTCGCGCATGTCGATCAGCTGCATCGTCTCGATGAACGGCATGATCAGGTTGAGCCCGGGATCACGCGTGGTCTTGTACTTGCCGAGCCGTTCGACGAGACCGCGCTGGTAGGGCCGCACGATCTTGACCGAGGCCACCAAGACCCCGATGCCAATGATGGCGATGACGATGAGGACGATGGCGACGGGGTTCATGGGCTTCCTCAGGTGAATGGTGGTGGCGAGGTGGTGGGCGGGGCAGGCTCGGCGGAGGTGACGACCACCTTGGTGCCGTTGACGGCGACGATGCGGACGTGGGTCCCGACAGCCAGTCGACGACCGTCCTCGGAGATGGCACCCCAGACGTCGCCGTGGGCGGTGACGCGGCCCCGACGGTCGGTGTCGTCGGGGTCGATCGCTGCGGTGACGATGCCGTCGAGCCCGACGACGCGATCGGCGCCGACGCCGGGTTGGAGTTCGTTGTCCCCCACGAACCGCTTGGCGTAGC
>DASQFE010000704.1:0-2632 GCA_035633295.1 Ilumatobacteraceae bacterium
CCTGTTCTTGTGTTCGCGCGAGCTCGGCGGCCAGGGCGGAACGGATCGATTGTCGTTCGAGGTCGGTGAACTCATGGATCGGTGGCATCCACCATGCGTACACCTCGCCCGTGACTCGGAGGCCGCGGGCCTGACGGTCCCTATCGTCAGGCCGGTTTGCCGGACGGCGTGCACTCGCCCATCGTCAACGCCTCGATGAACCCGGCTGCGCCGCCCAACAGAGTTCCGATCGATTCGTCGGTGAACGCGTCGGGCCCGGCGTCGACGAGCGCTTGCAGGTCGACGAGCAGTTGCGTGCTCAGCGCTTCGCCCTGCGCTCCGAGCGATGAGAAGTCGCCCTGCGAGGTCTCGGCGATCGCCAGCAGGGTGACGGCATCGTCGTACGTGGCGATGGGTGTCGCCGGATCGAAGACTGGTACCGCGTCGGTCGACGCGAGGTCGGTGAGCAACGCGGTCGCGGTCGCAATCTGCTGGTCGAGCTTGTCGAAGTCCACTGCCGTGACGTCGTCTTGCGCAGTGTGGTAGCAGGCGTTGGTTGCGTCGGTGAGGAACACGGCGGGCACGCCGTTCGCGATGAAGTTGGCGTGGTCGCTGCGACCTTGTCCGAAGATGACGCTCAGCAGCGCCGTGTCGAGCGTCGACGCCCGCGCTGCTGTGGTCACCGAGTCGATGAACGTCGGCCCGCCGGTCTCCGCTCCGATGGCGATCGTGCGGTTGGCGATCGATGGCAGGAGAACGGATCCCTGTATGTCGAAGTTGACGTACGCCACCGTCTGTTCCATGGGGACGACCGGATCGGTCGTGTAGTGGTTCGAACCGAGCAGCCCATCCTCTTCCGAGTCCCACAACGCAACGACGACCGTCCGGCGCGGCGGACCCGCCTCCGCCTGGTTGCTGGCCGCGACGATCGCCGCGGCCACACCGGCCGCGTTGTCGGTCGCACCGTTGCAGATGTCGTCGGCCGGATCGCTGGTCGGGCAGTCGGAGCCGATGTGGTCGTAGTGCGCGCCGACCACGACGTACTCGTCGGCGAGATCGGTGCCTGGGATGACGGCGACGATGTTGGTGCCATCGGGAAACTCCTGGAGATAGCCGTCGATGCCTTCGCCGTCGAACGCCGGCTCGGCGAACTCCGAAAGTTGGTCGTACAGGAACTCCTGCGCGGCGAGCGAGCCGTCCGAGAAGTTGTCGCGCCCGGCGAGCTCGTCGGACGCCAGCATCTCGACCATGCCGCGAGCGTCGCGGGGCACCTCGACGGGCTCCGTGGCCACAGTGCTGGTCTCTGCCGGTCCGATGTCGACCGGCTCGGAGTCGGCGGGCTCGGTGTCGGTCGTGGTGTTCACGACCGCCGCGGTGGACACGTCCGACCCCTCGGAGCGCGAGCCGGAGTCGGACGAGCACGCCGCAATCGCAAGGACGAGCCCGCAGACCGAGCCGATCAGGATTCGATGCCTGGGCGCATGGTGCCGCACGAGGGATGTCTACCAAACCACGTCGGGTTCAACTGAGCCTCTACCGGAGGCAGTTTCGAGCTGTCCATCCGGCGATGGGTGATAGCGATTGTCGGCGCATGAACGACCAGCCCGCCGACCGGAAGGGCGCTGCTGTCTTCGGCTACCTGACGACGGGCACGCGCTCCCACCCGAACGTCGCGACGCGATTGCCGTGGCGCTTCTTGCGGTCTGACCGACCTCACCCCGGATCCGGCGGTCTAGGGCACCCGATAACGCCGATTGATAACCCGCTCCCGACGCTGGCTCGATCCGCACACTGCGGCCCAAGCCGCACGCGGGATAATCCCGGGCACGGCCGAAGATTCGAAGCTTCCGCCGGTTGTCGATATGCGTGGCGTCCGGGCCTGTCACCGGTGATCGGCAAGTGCCGATCCTCAGCGGGAACCCAATGGGTCTGCGGGGCGTCTCGTCGTTGGAGTCGTGGGGAACCGGCGTGGACACACAAGCGTCTACCTTTCATGAAGGTGTGGCGCTGGTTCGTGATCTCAGCTGTTGCGCTGTCGGCGTGCGGCTCATCAACGCCTAACTCCGCTGCGGATCGCGGCAGCATGGACGAGCCGGCTGCGGCAACCACATCGACAGTCGACGTCGACTCGACCGAGACGTCGTCTGCCCCCACTGCCGCCGGTAGCGCGCCCCAGTCCTCGGCGTCGGAGGAGCCGCGTGAGATTGACCACCGGGTTCTCGTCGACGGAGCGTCGTCTGGCGGGACGTGGGTCACGGCGCTTGCGACGAACTCGAATGCGCTCACCCAGTTGTGGGCCGAGATCGGGTTGTCCGACGATGTTCCGGTCGTGGACTTCGTCGAGAGCATCGTCGTGTACTTCGGCCCGGCCGAGTCCGGTAGCTGTCGCTTCGGCCCACTCACCACGGTTGCGTACGACGCTGAGGTCGGGAGGACCTACCCCGTCCTCGACTTCGAAGATCCGACCGGCGACGGTGAGGAACGCGAGTGCACCGCCGATGCGAACCCGCACGCAGCAATCCGTTTCCTGGCCGGTTGTGGATCGAACGTCTCAGGCGTGTGATGTCGCAAGACATCCCGGACGACCGTCCTACATCAGGGTCCGGATCGTTCTGTCGCCAGGTTGGCGCAGTCATACTGGACCGATGACGGC
>DASQFE010000705.1:0-3996 GCA_035633295.1 Ilumatobacteraceae bacterium
AGGGAGGCCCACCGATTCGAAGGGCCACCCGACGATCACCTCGGCGGTGCACACGTCCGCCTGGCGATGGCCCACCAGGCGTTGGAGGCGGGTTCGCTGCGGGTCGCGATCGTCGACGCGTCGGCAGCCGTCGACCTCGCCCAGAGCGTGGTCGGCTCCGGCATCGCGGTGGACCAGCGGTGCGAACTCGACAACCTTCGCCGCTGCGCCATCGACGTCGACTACGTCGTGAGCGAACGCGATGTCGTGCAGGCGCTGAACTTGGCCGACGGCATGATCAGGGCTCTGTCACCGACGTGACGGTGGCGACGCCGATGCCACTCGACTCCGTTGCGGCTTCGTCAGCGGTGATCTGGAGAATGAACGGCGTCGAGCTTTCCACGGCGAGGTAACGCAGGAGTTCGACGTCGATGGTGGGAGCGGGATCGGGAAGTGGGTCGACGACGAGCATCACGCCCTCGTCGATGACCGGTTCACCGTCGACTCCATCGTGGAACGCCTCGGCCGATTCGTCGGCGAAACGCACGTCGGCGATGGCATCGGTTGCGGCTGCGACGTCGGCCTGTACACCGACGTCGATCGTCTCGCCGTCCGCGGCGACGACATAGATCACCGGGAGCTGCTCCTCGCCGTTGTCGTTCATGACGGGCTCTTGCTCGCCCGCCTGCCACTGGACAATCGCACTGTACGCCGCGGCCGGTTCGACGTCGGATGTGGCGGACAGCTCGTCGTCATTGCATGCGGTGGCGACCATACTCATCGCCGCAAGACCGACGACCGCCGACCCCAAGTGCAGCATGGTGCCCGATCGACGGGCCCCTCGATTCCCTCCCACGGCACAACCGTAGGCCACCCGGTCGCCCGGGGCACGCGGCGTTCGATCAGACGAGACGACGTGCGGCCTCGACGGCGACGGCCACGGTGGTCGCCTCGATGCGCTTGGCCGTCTCCTCGTCGGGGGTTTCCTGCTGGGTTCGATTGACCAGCACGCCCGCCACGCACCCGGCGCGCAGGCCGGAACTCGCGCACATCGTGAACAGCGTCGCGGCTTCCATCTCGTAGTTGAGCACGCCCATCGCCTGCCACTCTTCGAGGCTGCCCTGGAACCGTCGGGTCACCCGGCCGGAGTAGGTGTCGTAGCGCTCCTGGCCGGGGTAGAACGTGTCGGACGACGCCGTGATTCCGACGTGCGGCTCGATGCCGAGCGACGTTGCAGCGCCGACGAGCGCTGTCGTGCATGCGAAGTCGGCGACCGCCGGGAACTCCATGGGCGCGAAGTGCAGGCTCGCGCCATCGAGGCGTACAGCGCCGGTCGTGACGATCACGTCGCCCTGCTGGAGGTGCGGCTGGATGCCGCCCGTGGTGCCGACACGCAGGAACGTGCGAACGCCGAGTTGCGCGAGTTCCTCGACGGCGATCGATGTCGACGGCCCGCCGATGCCCGACGAGCACACGACGACCGGCGTGTCGCCGAGCCACCCGAGATACGACGTGAACTCGCGATGGGCGGCGAGGAACTCGTGTCGGTCCATCGTGGCGGCGATCCGCTCGACCCGACCGGGATCTCCCGGCACGATCGCCAACGTCGCCCCCTGCAACATGTCTGCCGTCAACCCCAGATGGAACACCGCTGTCATGCCCCGCACGGTACTCCAACCCCGAAATTCTCATCCACGTGCGCGCTCAGCGCGCACGCTGATGAGAATTTCGGAGGGTTCGGTTCAAGTTTCGGATTGGAGACATGCACATGTCTTTATATACTGCCCCGATGTTGATGGAGCCGGCGCTCGATGCGCTGCGGGCAATTGCCGAGGAGACCCGGCTGCGGATCCTTGCGGTGCTGCGTCACGGCGAGCTCACCGTCACTGACCTCACCGAGATCCTCGGGCAGTCGCAGCCCCGTGTGTCGCGCCACCTGCGACTCCTCGTCGACGCCGGCCTGGTCACCAAACATCGCGAGGGCACGTGGGCGTTCTTCCGGATCGTGGATCTCGGCGGACACTTCGCGCTCGTGACCTCTGCGCTCGCCAGCGTCGACTCGACCGACCCCGTGATCGCGAGCGACCTCGAACGGCTCGACATCGTGCGCGGTCGCAGGGCCGACGCGGCCAGTGAGTACTTCGAACGGATCGCCCCGATCTGGGACGAGGAACGATCGCTACACGCCGCTGCGGCAACGGTCGAGGGAGTGATTCTCGACGTGATCGGCGACCGTCCGCTCGGTCGCGTGCTCGACGTCGGCACCGGCACGGGCCGCATGCTGCAGCTCTTCGCCGACCGTGCCGACCGTGCCGTCGGTCTCGATGCCAGCCACTCGATGTTGTCGGTGGCACGCGCCAACCTCGAGCGTCTCGGAGTGCAGGGGTGGGAGCTCCGCCAAGGCGACGTGCACAGCCCGCCGCTGGAGCGCGCCTCGTTCGATCTCGTCGTCATCCACCAGGTACTGCACTACCTCGACGATCCCGCCCGGGCACTCGCCGAGGCGGGCCGACTCGTTGCGCCGAGCGGACGTCTGCTGGTGGTCGACTTCGCCCCCCACCGCCACGACTTCCTCCGGGCAGCCGCTCACCGGCGCCTCGGCTTCACCCATGATCAACTCTGCGACTGGTTCGATCAAGTCGGGTTCGACTGCCCGACCATCGTCGATGTCGATCCTCCGGCCGGCGACGACGGACTCACCGTCACCGTGTGGCTCGCACGTAACCGTCGCACCATCAAGAAAATCGCATGACGAAGGAAGACACCTGACATGAGCGCCCTCACGCACCCGTTCCACGACCATCCGATCGCCCGGCTCGCCCGCGAGCGCATCGTCGTGCTCGACGGTGCGATGGGCACCGAGATCCAGACGCTCGGGTTGTCCGACGAGGCGTTCTGCGGTGAGCGCTTCTGCGACCACAGTTGGGATCTCGCCGGCAACAACGAACTGCTCACGCTCACCCAGCCCGATGCGATGCGGGACATCCATCTGCGCTATCTCCTCGCCGGCGCCGACATCGTCGAGACCAATACCTTCTCCGCCAACCGTGTGTCGCAGGGCGACTACGGCACCGTCGAGCACGTCGTCGAACTCAACGAAGTCGCAGCCCGGCTCGCCCGCGAGGCCGCCGACGAGGCCCACGGCATCGATGGTCGCCGTCGCTTCGTCGCCGGCGCAGTGGGCCCCACGAACATGACGCTCTCGCTGTCGCCCAAGGTCGAAGACCCCGGCTACCGGGCCATCACGTTCAGCGGCCTCGCCGACGCGTATCAGGAACAGATCGAGGCGCTCCTGGGCAGCGGCGTCGACCTCATCCTGATCGAGACGATCTTCGACACGCTCAACGCCAAGGCCGCAATCGTCGCGACTCGCCGGGCGATGGCTGCCCATGGCGTGCAGTTGCCGCTGATGATCTCGGGAACGATCACCGACCGGTCCGGGCGCACACTGTCGGGCCAGACCCCGGCGGCGTTCTGGCAGTCGATCCGTCACGCGCAACCCCTCACCGTCGGGCTCAACTGCGCGCTCGGCGCCGAGGAGATGCGTCCGCACCTCCAGGAACTCTCGCTGATCGCCGACACGCTGATCTGCGCCTATCCGAATGCCGGCCTGCCCAACGAGCTCGGTGGCTACAACGAGACACCGGCAGAGACTGCAGCGTTCGTCGGCGAGTTCGCCGAAGCGGGCCTCCTCAACGTGGTCGGCGGCTGCTGCGGAACGACACCGGCCCACATCGAAGCGATCGCCCACGCCGTCGAGGCCAAGGCGCCTCGCGACGTACCGACGCGCACCCCGCGCCTCGAGTTGTCGGGCCTCGAGCCGTTCGCACTCACCGACGACATCCCCTTCGTCAACGTCGGCGAACGGACCAACATCACCGGCTCGGCCAAGTTCCGTCGGCTGATCAAGGACAACGAATACGGCGAAGCGCTCGTGGTCGCGCTCCAGCAGGTCGAGAGCGGCGCCCAGATCATCGACGTCAACATGGACGACGGCCTGATCGACGGCGTCGAGGC
>DASQFE010000706.1:0-2620 GCA_035633295.1 Ilumatobacteraceae bacterium
AATTTCGGGTACCGCGTCGAGGAGGTCCTCGCCGGGGTGAACACCACTGCGGTCGGTCGCAGCAACGAGATCACCGGGTTGCTCACGATCGACGGCACCACTGCCACAGCGATCGATGTCGAAGTGCAGATCGACAGCATCAAGAGCGATAGTTCGCTCCGCGACGGCAAGTTCGCCGGCGACATCATGAACGCCGACGAATTCCCAACGGCCACATTCACGCTGACCGAGCCGATCGAGTTCGGGTCGATCCCGACCGGCGACGAGCAGGTCACGGCAACGGCCACCGGAGAACTCACCCTCCGTGGCGTCACCAACCCGGTGACGTTCGAGGTGACGGCCCAAACCACCGGCGGTCAAATCGGCGTCCTCGGATCGATTCCGGTCGTATTCGCCGACTACGGCATCGACAACCCGTCGTTCGGCCAGGTCAAGACCGAGGATCAAGGGCTCGTCGAGTTCGTCCTCGTGTTCGAACCCGCCGCCTGACTCGCAATTGGGGTCTGACCCCAATCGCAAGTCTGATCAGACGACGGGTTGGCTCCTCGCCCAGGCGTCGGCGAGGGCGGCGTATCGTCCGCCGAGCGCCACCAGTTCGGCGTGGTTGCCGAGTTCGGCGAGCCGGCCGCCGTCGATCACCCCGATGCGATCGGCGCGCTGGATGGTCGACAATCGGTGGGCCACGACGATTGTGGTGCGACCACTCATCAGCGAGTCGAGTGCGCGTTCGACGATGAACTCGGTGCCGGGGTCGAGGTTGCTCGTCGCTTCGTCGAGCACGAGCACGGCCGGGTCGACGAGCGCCGCCCGAGCGAGCGACACCAACTGGCGTTCGCCGGCGGACAGTCGCGACCCCCGCTCGCGCACCTCGGTGTGGATGCCCTCGTCGAACTCGTCGAACCGCTCGAGCGCGCCGATTGCATCAAAGGCGGCGCGGACGTCGTCGTCGGTCGCGTCCGATCGAGCGATGCGAACGTTGTCGGCGATGGTCCCCCCGAACAAGAATCCCTCCTGGGGCACCACGACCACACGGTGACGCAATGACGCCAACGTGGCATCGCGGAGATCGATCCCCCCGAAGGAGATCGAACCCTGCGTCGGGTCGTACAGCCGGGCCATCAGCTTCGCCAGCGTGGACTTGCCGGCGCCGGTCGGGCCGACCAACGCAAGGCGTTCGCCGTCGGCGACGGTGATCGACACGTCGGTCAGCACAGCGGCTTCGGTCGCCGGGTACCGGAAGCCGACATCGCGGACGATCAGCTCACCCGAACGCGGCAGCTCCTCGGCGCCGTCTTGGATGTCGGGTTCGGTGTCGAGGATCCCGAACAGCTTGTTCAGCGACGCCGCCGACGACTGGACGGTGTTGTAGAGCTGTGAGAGCTGCTGCACCGGTTCGAACAATTGGGCGTACAGCAGGACTACCGAAACGATCTGGCCGACCTTCACGACATCGTTCGTGTACAGCCATCCGCCCACCCCGACGATCAGCGCAGTGGCGAGCACGCCGGCCGTCTCGACGAGCCCGAAGTACCACGTCGACACGCGCACGCTGTGGACGTGGGAGTCGTAGAGGTCACGATTCGACTGCTTGAAACGGCGGCGCTGTTCGGGCTCGCGACCGTACGCCTGGATGACCCGGACACCGGCGATGCCCTCCTGCAGGGCCGACAGGTTCTGGCCGATGTTCTCGCGCACGTCGAGGTAGGCGGCGTTCGAGTCGCGCTGGAACTTGCGCGAGGCGATGATGAGCACGGGCATCACGAGCAGCCCGACGAGTGCGAGCTGCCAGGACACGACGAACGCCACGACCAATGAGAAGCCGACGAGCAGGATTGCGGCGACGAATTGCAGCAGACCCCACTGGACGAGCTCGCTCATCGACTCGATGTCGGCGGTCATGCGGGCCACGAGCACACCCGATTTGTTGCGGTCGAAGAATCCCAGCGACTGCTTCTGGAGATGGTCGAACACGCGGATCCGCAGCGACTGCAGGAACCCTTCACCGGCCCGGTTGATCAGGATGAACTGCTGGCGGGCCGAGAAGTACGCCAGGATCGTCAGTCCGATGTAGAAGATCACCGTGTTGCGCAGCACCGTGGCGTCACCCGGTGTGATGCCGTTGTCGATCGCATAACCGAGCAGCACCGGACCCATGACGACGCCGAGCGTCGACAGGGCAGTGAAGGCGAGGGCGCCGATGATCGTCCGCTTGAACGGCAGGGCCATCCGTCCGGCGCGGCGCAGCACCTTCTTGCGTTCCTCGGCGTCGAGGCGGTCCTCGT
Source organism: Ilumatobacteraceae bacterium (assembly GCA_035633295.1). GTDB lineage: Bacteria > Actinomycetota > Acidimicrobiia > Acidimicrobiales > Ilumatobacteraceae > Sva-07. The sequence continues at coordinate 2,283 of DASQFE010000706.1, forward strand.
CGGCGATCGCGCCCATCCCGTGCATCAGTCACCTCCCACAGGGGTACCGGCCACAGGGGTACCGGCCACACGGGTGCCGGTCTCGACGATCGTGTCGTCGAGTTCGACGTCATCGTCGTCGTCGGCCATCGCCGCGAGGACTTCTCGATAGCGAGGTTCGGTGTCGAGCAGATGCTGGTGCGGGCCTGACGCCACCACTCGCCCGCCGTCGAGCAGGACCACGGTGTCGGCCAGCGCAATGGTGCCGGGACGGTGCGCGATCACGATGGTCGTGCGACCGTCCATCACGGTGGACATGGCCGAGCGGATCTCGTGTTCCTTCGACGGGTCGACCGCGG
>DASQFE010000707.1:0-3843 GCA_035633295.1 Ilumatobacteraceae bacterium
GTGCTGCGAACATGCCGGTCCTGATCGCCGGGTCCTGGCCAAGAGTCCAGGCGGGTTCCAGGGTCACTGGGGTGATCAAGATGTCGTGATCGTCCCACCAGTCTTGGACCGGGGCCATTGCGTCGGCGACACGCTTGAGAGCCTGGGAGATCTCGGTTTCGGGGATGGATCGCCCGCGTTTGGCCTGCTCCAGGCACGACGCGCTGAGATCCCCATCAACTACGGGGCGTCCGAGTCGTTCTGCAACCCAGGCCACTTGGCTGGCTCGGACCCACGGTCCGATGGTTTGCGTGGTCTGCCAGAACGGCTCGAACAGGTCGTCGAACGCTGTGGGATACGACTCCTCAACGGAATGGCCTGCGGCCTCCAGGAAACCGGCGACGGTCCTTACTGCGAGGACAGTCGCGGGGTCGACGCTGAGGCCAATGATCGGATCAGAATCAAGGACACCGCATCGCAGTGCCGACATGGCCGGCCCTGTTCGTTGATGATCGAGGGCGAGGTGCTGGAACAGCGCCCGTAGATCACGGACGTCGCGAGCGACAGCGAATTGGGTCCAGAGATTCAAAGGGTCCTGCGAGCCGGCTGCGGGGGCTGTGGAGACTCGTCCCCGGCTCGGCTTGAGGGCGCTCACGCCGCACAGGGCAGCGGGAAAGCGCAGAGATCCGGATCCGTCGGAACCGTGAGCGATCGGCACCAAGCCGCCAGCAACTGCTGCAGCGGAACCGCCGCTCGAACCACCGGCGCTTCGGCGGAGGTCCCACGGATTCCTCGTCGGCGGGAATCCTGGAGGTTCGGTGGTGCTCGACGCCGACAACTCTGGACAGGCACTCTTGCCGATCACTATGAAGCCGAGTTCCTCCAGGCGCCCGGCGAGGACGGTCGTTGTGCGCGAGGTGTGGCCGGCACGCATGAGTCCTTGGGTGCCGACCCACATCGAGGTGTCGGCAAGTTCCTCTCCGGCGTCCTTCAACAGGATCGGAACACCAGCGAACGGTGCGCTCGGCTCTACAGCCAATGCCCTCCGGCGGGCCCGGTCGAACAGCGGCGCCACGACCGCGCAGTAGTGGACGTCTAGGGTTTCGACACGAGCGATCGCTTCATCCACGGCCTCAACGGCCGACCGCTGACCCGTACGGATCTGCTCCGCGAGCTCGGTCGCCGACACCCAGCGTGAACTATCCACGACCCCATTCTTCACGCTGGTGGCGGACATCGAATACCACTCTTCCCAGCACCACATATCGCCACGCGTAATGCCACGATCGCCGAGGTCGATGGTGACCGGTAACGGCCCCTATCGAGCGCTGCATAGTGTTCCGCCCAGATGCACACACGAACACGCACTGTTCTCACCGTGATTGGCGTTGTCTTGCTCGTCTCCGTCGCGACGCTGGTTGTCTACCGGGCTGTGAGGGCCGGGTTGGTGCTCCAGGACGATCCGGTTGCGGAGTGTGCGACACGTTTCGACACCGACAAGGCAATGCTCGACGGAGCCACTTTCGATTGGTCGCCGCTTCGATGGCGCTGTCACTTCTTCGACGGTGACACGCGGCGCTGGAGCCGGCTTCTCTAGCGGCGGCAACGCACCGTCAGTTCCGAAGGCGAATCCACCTGCACAGCGAGGGCCCGCACAACTTCGCCCGCTACACGAACACCCGGGCGGACGTCCGGCGCGCCGCACTGTCGGCTCAAGCCGCACGCGCAATCCTCACAGCGCCGACCGAGGAGTCCACTCCCGGGACGTCGTCGACAGGCGTGGTTTGCGGGCACGTGACCGGCGATTGGGAAGTGCTGATCTGCGTGGGTGTCGTACGGGCGAGGCACACGTCGATTTCGGCGAGCGATAATGACGCACAGAATCTCGAGCCGCGGTGTCCATCCCGCGTGCGAGTTCGGCCCAAGCCGCACGCGAGATAACGCCGGGACTGCCGGGCACGCGGCAAGATGTCCTCGTGGGGCAACCCGGCGACATCCGGCTCTCATTCAATGAAGCGGCAGAGATCTACGACGCCGTCCGTCCGTCGTATCCGGGCGCCATGTTCGACGCTCTCTTTGAGATGCTGCCGAGCGAGCCGATGATTGTCGAGGTCGGTCCGGGTACCGGTCAGGCAACACGGGACCTGCTCGCTCGTGGCGCTGCAGTTCACGCCATCGAGATTGGCCCATCGATGGCAGCGAAGCTCCGTTCAAACCTCCCGTCCGACAGGCTCCGGGTCTCCGTCGGCGACTTCGAACTGGTGCCGATCACGGCTGGATCAGCTGACGCGGTCGTCTCCGCCACCGCCTACCACTGGATCTCTCGAGCGGCGCAAGTGGATCGACCAGCTTCGATCCTCCGGCGTGGCGGCGTGCTCGCCATCATCGACCTCGTCCAAGTCAACTCACCCGAAGACGCAGGGTTCTTCGCCGCCTGCCAACCAATCTACGAGCAGTACGGGCAAGGGCATACGGGACCACCGGCCCCGTCTCGTGACGCTGTCGACCCGGCGATACGTCACGTCCTGGACGACGACGGCCGATTCCACGACGTCGCAGTTCGCCGATGGGATTGGGATCAGACGTACACGGCACGGCAATACCAGAAGCTGATGCTGTCGTACTCGGGCACGCAGATGATGGCTGAACCAGACCGGATAGGACTCGTCGACGACATGGCGGCCTTCATCGATGAGCATTTCGGCGGCTCCGTCACCCGACCGCTCGTCGTCGCCCTGACCACAGCGATCCTGGGCTGAGTCGCGCGCTGGGCCGCTTGCCGCGCCCCTGCACCCGCTGCCCTCGCAGCGGCACATGTCGCCTGCGCCAGAACGAATGCTCATATCGCCGATCGTGCGCTGACGCGCTCAGGAACCGGCAATCCGTCGCACGGTCGCCCGCACGTATCGCGCGCTCGGTAATCCGACCATTGACACGTAGTTGGCGTGCGACTTCGGCCCTACTGCAGTGCTCGATAACCGCAGCACCGGCCCGACGCTCGCAGGCACCGTTGCAGCCTGGAGTTGGCCAAGCTAGAGAGGTGGAGCCGGGGGACCGAATGTTGCTGTGGTGCGAAGGCGGCCCGTCAATCGGCCGTGCGACGACGTATCCGCCGCCGCTCGAGATTGCCGTCGACGGAGGGCTGTACGTCCTCGTGGACGACGGACCTGTCGAGGAATGGCACTACTCATTCGTCGAAGCAGGACCGCTCGCTTAGCAACCTCCAGCGAACGTCCGACTTTCACCCGGCGATAGGTGACAACTGGTTCAGGCACGGGGTGTCCATTCGAGCCACGCGGGATTCGGCCGAAATCCTGTCGACTCATACAGCGGTCGTCCGTCCTCGGTCGCGTGCAAGAAGAATCGACCGATGCCGAACTCGTCCCTTGATGCCAGACATTCATCTAGCAATCGCCGCCCGAGCCCCCGACCTCGTTCCGCAGGTTCGACGTACATGTTGATGATGTACCCATCGCGCTGGCCGTCGTCGAGCGGGCGGGGCACACGCGCCCACAACAGCAACGAGATCACCCCGACGCACCTCGTTGTCTCAGCGATCCACGTATGCATCCGGCCCGCAGCAGTCTCGTCGTCGATGAAGGCTCGGGTCGCCTCGACGAACGCCGGGTCGACGGTGAACGCGTCACCTCGAACGGCCTTCAGAAAAGTCATCCGCTGCTCGACGACGAGTTCAACATCGTGCGCAGTGGTCCTTCGAATCGACACGCTCACAGCGACACTCTGACACGGACTTCCGCGCGCTCGCTGCGACGGGCCTTCCCGGCGTTCGGTGACACCCGCCAGTGGGCGCCAGAACCCAAGGCGGCTGCCCGTCGTCGGTCGATCAGCGGGGTCGCGCCTAAT
>DASQFE010000708.1:0-3466 GCA_035633295.1 Ilumatobacteraceae bacterium
TGATGGGTGATCTCCTCGGCGCGTCGGAGGTCACTGTCGCGGCCGAGCGAACTGAGAGATGCCGTCACAGCCTTCATGGGCGGGACCCTCTTCGCCGGCATGACGTGCAGCGCATTGACCGCTGGCGTGATGGCACTGGGCTTGGCGCTGGGTGAGATCGAGAACAGCCACACCCGTGTGGCACGGATGATCGCGACGATGGCGGTGCGCGGCGACGCCTTTGCCGACGACCTCAACGCGTTCAATCGAGTCATGAACCTCGGCCACGAGCTGAGCGTGTGGTTCGAAGAAGAGTTCGGCAGCACCCAGTGCCGGGCGTTGACCGGATGTGACTTCGCCTCGACGGCGGACGTGGACGAGTACATCGATCGCGACGGCACAGCCGACTGCGCCCGCCTTGCACGACGCGTCGCCGAGCACGTCTCGACGATGGTCGAGCGCTCCTCGATGGCCTCGCACCACGACGAGAGCGACCCAACTCGATGACCGACTCGGGCTAGACGTAGCGGAGCGCGTCACCTGCGTTGACACGGGTCGCGCGCCGGGTCGGGCCGATGACGATGAGGGTTGCGAGCGTGACGGTGGCGGCGAGGACGATGAGGGCCGTGCCGGTGTCGAACACGGTGGCGATCTCGAGTTCCATGATCGTCAGTGTGAGACGCGCAAGACCCCATGACAGCAGGAAGCCGAGTGGGAGGCCGAGGACCCATCCGAGCACCGCCTGTAGGGCGCTCTCGGCCGCGAACGCCCGACGGATGTCGCGTGCCCGCGCACCGATACAGCGCAGAATGCCGATTTCGCGGGTGCGTTCGATGACGTTCATCGTGATCGAGTTGACGAGGCCGACCATGCCGATCGCCACCACGACACCGCCGACCATGGTGATCATGTTGAGGATGGCGTCGTTGGCCGCCTCGTTGTCGGCTTTCAGTGCGTAGAGCTTTTCCGGCGCGACCCGGTACCCGTCGGCGGTGAGAGCGTCCTCCACTGCGTTCGTGGTGCGGTCGATGCCACGGTCGTCGGTGGACGTCATCGACAGCCAGAGCATGTTCGTGGACTCCCCCCACCCGGTGGTGTCCTGGAGCCAGCGGAGGGGCACGTAGATGGCCCGGCCGCTGTCTTGCTGGTTGCGGTCGACCCCGACGATCCGAACGTCCGACTTCCCGCCGGACGTCGTGACCGTGATGGTGTCGCCCGGTTCGAGACCGTTGACGCGTGCTGTGTTCGGCCCCACGACCGCGACCGGCAACCCGAGGCGCGCCTCGTCGTCGGTGAACCAGCGCCCGGCCCGCAGCTCGAGCTGGTACAACGGTGTGTCCGTCATCCCGTACACGGGGTAGGTCTCATCCGCGTACTCGATCGTGTTCGCGAGCACCGGCTCGACCCGCTCGACGCCGTCCGTTCCGGCCGCGATCTCGATCGCGGCGGCATCGAGCGCGGGGGCGCCGGCCGGCGCGTACATGCTCGCGTCCCAGTCGATGATGGCGAAGTCCTTGTCGAGCTCCCGCCCGAACGAGATCGCCATGTTGAGAAAGCCGAGCGCCGTCGCGACGGCGAGCGAGATCTGAAAGACGGTCGCCGCGGTCCGGCGTTTGTTGCGCACCAGGTTCCGGGCGCCGAGCCTGATGGTGCGGGGGAGCAGCCGGCTGTGGAGGAGGAGGCGGTCGATGGGCGATGTGCCGAAGGTGACCGCCGCACCTTGCTTCTGGAGCCCTTCGCGGACGGGGATGCGCAGTGCCCGCCGGAGTGCGGGGGCGGAGGCACCAACGGTGAGGACCACGGCGAAGGCGGCGCTGAAGGCGACGACGGGGATGCTCACTGCGAAGCGGCCGGGGACGCCGAGCACGCTGCTCGTCACGAAGCCCGCGATGAAGTGCGCCAGGGCGATGCCGATCGGCACGCCGACCACGACGCCGAAGCCCGCGAGGTACAGCGCAGAGCGGAGGTAGACACCGGCGATCTGTCGGCGCCGGCCGCCGATCGCCTTCATCACGCCGATCTCGGCGGTCTGTTCTGCCATGAGGGTGTTCATCGTGGTGGCGATCAGGAACACGGCAGTGATGAGGGCCAGCCCGGCAAGGACGTACACGAACGTGGTCATCTGGTGGGCGAACTCCCGGCCGGGCCAGTCGCCTTCGTCACGGGTGACCGGCAGGTCGGAGAGAGCACCGGCCCCGACGTTCGCATCGAGCCAGGCCTGGAGACGCTCGACGGTCGCGTCCACCTTGTCGGGGTCCGTGTCGATGAGCCGGACGGCGAGGCTGTTCACCCCGGACGCGCCCGACAGCGCACGAACCGTGTCGTTCGGTGCATACAGCACGAGTTGTTTCGGGTGCTGCCACGGTCCCTGCCAGAACGCGAGGCTGTGGGCCTCGCCGGACACCTCGAGGACTGCGGTAGAGCCGTCGGCGGCGATGAGGCGGACGGGTTCGCCGGCGGCGAGTCCGACGTCCACGGCTGCGGCGTTGCCGTCGTCGGCGAGCACCTGTGCGTCCGTCGGGATGGCACCGCTCGTGACGCCAACGACGTCGATCGGCTGCCGGGCGAAGTCCTCGACGCCCAGGAGCATTGCCGGGATTCGGCGGTCGCCGACGAGCGCTCGGGTGGAGTAGGTCGCGCGGGCGCTGATCGCGTCCACGTTGGGGATGGCCGCCAGCTCTTGACGGGCCTCGTCGTCGAGGTCCAGGTCGCGGACCGGCAGCGTGATGTCGTACAGCTGCGTGTCGCGGACCTCGGCGCTCATGGTGCGATCGATCAGGGTCGGCACGGCGAGCAGCCCCATGCCGGCCACCGCGAGGGCGATCGTGGCGGAGGTGAGCATTGTGCGAGCGCGGCGTCGTCCGAGGTCACGCCAGGCCTTGCGAGCCAGCGTCGTGCTCATGATCAGACGCTCCTGGAGTCGCCCACGACGAGACCGTCGCGAATCGTGACAACACGTGGCGACCGCTCGGCGAGCCCATTGTCATGGGTCACGTAGACGATCGTCGTACCGGCAGCGTTCAGTCGCGTGAGCAGGTTGAACATCTCGTTCGCTGTGTCGCTGTCGAGGTTGCCCGTGAGCTCGTCACCCATGAGGATCGGCGGGTCACTTGCGAGCGCTCGGGCGATCGCCACCCGCTGCTGCTCGCCACCCGACAGTTCGACGGGCAGGTGGTGAGCCTTGTCCGCCAGACCCACCAGGTCGAGGTTGTGCAAGGCCCGCGCCTCCCGCTCACGCGCCGTTCCAACGCGTGCGAAGTCCATGGGCAGCACCGCGTTCTCCAACGCGGTCAGCGTGGGGAGCAGCTGGAAGAACTGGAACACGATGCCGATGTGCCGACCTCGCCAGGTCGCCAGTTGTTCCTCGTCGAGGGTGTCGATGCGCCGCCCGGTGACCGTCACGGTGCCCGCAGTGGGCCGGTCGATCCCGCAGGCGAGGTTCAGGATCGTGGTCTTGCCGCTGCCGGACGGCCCGACGATCGCCACC
>DASQFE010000709.1:0-2297 GCA_035633295.1 Ilumatobacteraceae bacterium
GACAGCGCCAGATGCCTGGCCCGCTCCTCGAGGTCGCCGACCAGTCCGCTGAGCCGGCGATGCAGGACTCGACGCTGGTTCGGTGTGGCTTCGTTGTACACCGTGTTGGCCCACAGCGGATGGGAGAAGCGGATCCGACCGTCCACGAACTCGACGAGCCCGCTTTCCTCGGCCGACGACAGCAGGCCGGCCACATCAGCGGCGCCGCATGCGCGCTTGACCAATTCCAAGCGAGGGTCGGCGACGGCGCTGGCAACCAGCAAGGCGTCACGGACCGATGGATCGAGGGTTTCGAGCCGATCGCGTACGATCCCGTCGGTGCTGCTCGGCAGATGGACCGGCCCCGACGCAACCCTCGGCAGCGAGCGGACAACTTCGAGGGCGTAGAAGGGGTTTCCGGATGTGAGCGCAGCGATGCGGACCATCGTCGGACGGGACAATGAACGACCCGTTTCGTTCCGCAACACCTGGTGCAATGCACCGACGCTGAGCGGTCCGAGCCGCATACTCACCATCTGCGACGGGTCCGGCGTGCACAGTAAACCTCGGGACGAGTCGGTCACCTCGCTCGCCCGCTCGGCTGTGAGGAGCCTGACGGGCCCCCGACAACGTCTCATTGCGTAGGCCACGACCCGCCAGGTCGGCTCGTCGAGCCACTGGACGTCGTCGATCGCCACCAGAACGGGAGCGGCACACGCTTCGTCGTTCAGTATCGACAGGAACGCGGCTGCCACAGCGCGCTGATCTGGCCCGCGGTCGTCGTGGTCATCGAGCAACAGCGCGGCGTCCAAGGCCCGACGCTGGGGAGCGGTCAACCCATCGAACGCCGCGCTCGGCACATCGGCCAACAGGTCGGTCAAGCCCGAATAGCTCAGCCGGATCTCGGCTGCCGTCGGCTGACACGCCAGTACCCGGCGGCCGCGTTCGCCCGCTCGACTGACACCGGCCCGCCAGATCTTGGATTTGCCGATGCCGGCGTCGCCCCACAACGCCAGCCCGGCCGGCCCGTCCTCGGAGCGTGCATCGACCAGATCCCAGACGGCTACCAACTCGGTATCCCGGCCAACCACGGCTGCGGCCACAGCACATGCTCGCACATGTCACGACGCACCCTGTCCGATCGTCGACAACTGCCGATGAACTCTCAATGTGGGGAAACACCCGATGCGGGTTGGAATCCGATTCAGCCAGAGTCGAAAGGGTGTCGCAGGACTACTTCGTCGAGTGCTACTGCTCTGATCGGTCAGAGGCCGCCGTTAGCGAACGAACCGCACGGATCGCGAGCATCACGGAGGAGCTGACGGCCGATGGCCGATTCATCGTCCTGCTGGGAAGCGTCCTCGTCGCATCCGACGAGGTGTGCTTCTGGCGGTTCAGGAGCGCATCGATCGCGGAGATCGAAGAAGTCGCCCGACGGAGCGGGATCGGGTTCGACCGCGTCACACCGTCGATCGATGTCGCCCACCCCACCTCGAACCAGAAAATGCCCGGGAGGACGCCATGAGGACTCGTCGATCACGGATGTGCCGATCCGGTCATCAGAAGAAGGCGACCCTCGGCGCCGCGGTCGTCGGCTCGAGCTGTGGCGGCAGCAGCACCGCCGACGAGACAAGCGAGCAGGCGCCCAACCCCACCACTGGTGCGGTGAAGACGGGATCTGCAACACCCTCGTCGTATTCGACGACCGTGTTCGCGGCGCCGTTCGACATCGCTGTACCGGATTGGTTGGAGCCGCGCCCGAGCGAGGAACATCCGAACTTTGTCACCTGGAACGAACGTGCCGCCGGTCGAGCCGTCCGCTTTCTGATCCCGGTCGACGTCTTCGCTCCGGGGACCGCTGATGCTGGCCCGGTACCCGACGACTTCGTCGGGTACCTGATGGCCCAACGCGACCACGGCGCCAAGTTCTCAGACGAGGCCACGACGACCGTCGATGGTCGGCCAGCCACGATCGTCACCGCCACCATCGATCAGGGCCTCGACGGTTCGCTCGGCTGCCCTGAAGCGAACATGTCGGCGTCGGACTGTTTCGGGTTGCAACCCGAGTTCGTGCTTCGCATCGCAGTCATCGAGACCGGCGCCGCACCCCTGCTCGTGTGGCTCCGTGATGACGTCTACCCCGCCCCCGACTTGGCCGCTGACCGCGACGCGTTCGACCAGGTGCTGGCCAACGTGCATTTCAGTGATCGCACACCCCAAGCGCCCGCTGCGAGCAGCGCATCTGCGATCGATGGCACCTACCAGTGGACGATCACCGAAGCAGACGCGCTCGCCCGCGGCACCGCAAGCGACCGGAC
>DASQFE010000710.1:0-32056 GCA_035633295.1 Ilumatobacteraceae bacterium
GAACGCGTCGATCATCATCAGCAACGTGGTCTTCGGGAGGTGGAAGTTCGTCATCATCACGTCGACGATCTGCCAGTCGAAACCGCGGTGGATGAACAGATCGGTGCGCCCAGAGAGTTCGCCTGAACGAGCCGCCGATTCCAGCGCCCGGACCGCCGTGGTGCCGACGGCGACGACCCGGCGGGCGGTCTGACATGCGGCCATCGTCTCGGGCGGCACCCGGTAGCGCTCAGTGTGCATCGGATGTTCGAGCGGATTCTCCGTGCTGATCGGTTGGAACGTGTCGAGGCCCACCACCAGCTCCACCGTTGCCGTACGTACGCCGGCCTTCGCCAGCCGCTCGAACAACTCGGGGGTGAAGTGAAGACCCGCGGTGGGAGCGGCTGCAGAGCCCGGCTCACGAGCGAACACGGTCTGATAGCGATCGGGATCGGTCAAGCGCTCAGAGATGTAGGGCGGCAGCGGCATCTCGCCGTGACGATCCAGCAGCACGACCGGATCATCATCGCCCACGAGCTCGACCCAGAACGTGTCGCCGGCGGGCGTGCGCTCACCGACACGCACCACCGGCGTCTCGCCTGCGAACAGCAGCTCGCCGACGCGCATCTTGCCACCGGGGCGCACCAGGGCGTCCCATGTTCGCCGGGCCGCATCCCACGGTTCGAGCAGCAGCACCTCGGCGACTCCCCCAGTTGCACGGTGCAACCGGAGACGCGCCGGAATCACCCTCGTCTCGTTGAGTACGAGCACGTCGCCCTGGCGCAGCAGGTCAGGCAGGTCGTGAACATGGCGGTGCTCGGGTGCCGCACCGCCTCGATCCACGAGCAGCCGGGCAGCATCACGCGGCTCGATCGGCGTCTGGGCGATCCGGTCGTCCACCAGCTCGTAGTCGAAGTCGGCGATCCGCACCGGCACGAGGCTAATGAGGCGCGGGGTCTGAGACGCAGTGCCGCCCCAAGCGTGTCCTTCAGTCGAAGAGGCTGGTTCCCGGTGACCGGCGGGGCGGCGCGAGGCCGAGATGCTCGTACGCGGCATCGAGCACCACTCGCCCGCGCGGGGTGCGGGCGATCATTCCCTGCGTGATGAGGAACGGCTCGTACACGTCCTCGACGGTTTCTGGTTGCTCACCCACGCTGATCGCCACAGTCGAGAGCCCGACCGGGCCACCGCTGAACGTGGTGCACAGCGCCGTGAGGATCGCCCGGTCGACTTTGTCGAGACCCCGGTCGTCGACGCCGAACAGTGCGAGCCCAGCCCTCGCCACGTCGGCATCGATGGTGCCGTCGGCACGAACCTCGGCGAAGTCACGCACACGCCGCAGGAGCCGATTGGCGATACGTGGCGTACCCCGTGACCGTCGGGCGATCTCCCAGGCGCCGTCGCGGTCGATCGTGACGTCGAGGATCCGCGCCGCCCGCTCGACGATCGCCTGCAACTCCTCGGCGTCGTAATAGTCGAGGCGGGCAACGAGCCCGAACCGGTCACGGAGCGGGCCCGTGATCATTCCGGTACGAGTGGTGGCGCCCACGAGCGTGAACGGTGGCATCGTGAGGCGGATACTCGACGCCGCCGGCCCTTTGCCGACCACGATGTCGAGTTGGAAGTCCTCCATCGCCGGATACAGAATCTCTTCCACTGCCCGTGACAGTCGGTGGATCTCGTCGATGAACAGCACGTCGCCGTCTTCGAGCTTTGTGAGAATCGCGGCGAGGTCGCCAGCCCGTTCGAGTGCCGGCCCCGACGTGACGTGCAGGTGCACGCCCATCTCGGTGGCCACGATGCCAGCGAGCGTCGTCTTGCCGAGCCCAGGAGGCCCGGCGAACAGCAGGTGATCGACGGGCTGCTCGCGTCGGCGGGCCGCCTCCAGAACGATGCGCAGATGCTCTTTGAGCTCGCGCTGGCCGACGAACTCGTCGAGCGCTCTCGGCCGCAGCCCTGCCTCGACCTCGATCTCCGCTGCCACCAAGTCGTCGTCGGCGTCGCCGCCGAGACCCGGATCGAGGAACTCGTCACGCACGTCGTGCTCCCAGGGTTTTCAGCGCATCACGCAGCAGGGTTGCGGAGTCGGCGTCGGGCGAGAGCTCACGAAGTACGTCACGGATCTCATCGGTGCCGTAGCCGAGGCCGGCCAGCGCGTCTCTCACATCGGCCACCGCTGATGCCGAACCCGACGTGCCGGCGCCGTCGAGCATCGGCACCGACAAACGGTCGCGCAACTCCACGATGAGCCGCTCGGCGGTCTTCTTGCCGATACCTGGCACCAGCGTGAGCGCGGCGATGTCATTGTTGGCGACCACATCGAAGAGTGCGGCGGGCGGATGGGTGGCAAGGATCGCCATGGCCAGCGCCGGGCCGATGCCGTTGGTCTTGATCAAGACCTGGAACGTCTGGCGGTCGTCACGCGACGTGAACCCGAACAGCGTCTGGGCGTCCTCGCGAATGTGGTGATGCACGTACAGGAACACCGGCGTTCCCGGCTCCAATTCGGCCAACACGCGTGTCGAGACGGCCACGAGGTAGCCGACGCCACCCACCTCGAGCAGCACGGTGCCATCGAGGTTGCGTTCGAGCACCGAACCGCGCAGCGACCCGATCATGCGCTGCGCTCCGGTTTCGTCACGTTTGACCCGGCACGGTGTGACGCTTGGGAGGCGCGGGCGCGGGGGGAGAGCACCGGTGACATCGCCAGGTGGCACAGCGCCAGTGCTGCGGCATCGGCAGCATCGGCCGACTTCGGCATCGCGCTGAGGCCGAGGCGGGCCTGCACCATCTTTTGAACCTGCTCCTTGTTCGCACCGCCCCACCCGGCCACGGCATCTTTCACCTGGTTGGGTGTGTACTGGATGACCTCACAGCCCGCGAGTGCCGCCTCGGCGAGCGCGAGTCCGCTCGCCTGGGCAACGCTCATTGCGGTACGGACGTTGACCTGGAAGAACACCTGCTCGACGGCCACCACGTCGGGATCGAACTCGTCGATCAGGGCGGTGAACTCGGTTCGCAGCGCGGCGAGCCGTTGCGGGAGCGGGTCGGACGGCGGCGTCGTGATGACCCCCATGGAAATCGCAACCGCCCGCGTCGGACCACGACCGTCGACCACGGCATAGCCGCATCGTGTGAGGCCGGGGTCGATCCCCAGCACCCGACAGGTCGATCTCGGCGACCGTGCATCAACGGCGTTTGCGAACACAGGTTCGAAGACTAGTGCGCGGACCGCATCAACTGGTGATCTTCTCCAACTCGCCGATCAGTTCCTTCACCGGCCGGAACGTGAGTCCGGCAATGGCGCGGTGCGCGTAGCGCACAATCCCGTCGGCGTCGATGATGAACACGCTTCGTCGTGGGAACCCGATCGGGCCGAGTGTGCCATAGAGGCCGGCGACGGCCTTGTCGGTATCGGCCAGGAGTGGAAACTCGAAACCGTGCTTGCCCGAAAACGCATCGTGGCTCGACACGTCCTGCGCTGAGATGCCGATCACCTGGGCGTTCATCTCGCTGAACTGTTCGAGATCGTCGTTGTAGCTGTTGAGTTGTTTGGTGCACACCGGCGTGTCGTCGCCGGGATAGAACACCAGCACCACTGGTTGTCCGCTGAACTCGGCCAACGTGTAGTCACGCCCGCCGGTGCCGGGCAACGTGAACGCCGGTGCCGTATCGCCTACGCCCAGGCTCATGACACAGCCACCTCCATCAATTCGTCGCTCATGTCGAAGTTCGAGAACACATCCTGCACGTCGTCATTGTCCTCGAGCGCCTCGAGGATGCGCAGGAGCGCCTTGGCGTCGCCGGTATCGGTGACCGGCACGAGGTTCTCGGCCACCATCGGTGAATCCGCCGAGATCACTTCGATACCGCTCTCGTCGATTGCTGCCTTCACCTCGTACACGATCGACGGAGCGGTCATCACCCGAAAGGCGCCATCGAGCTCGGCGATCACATCGTCGGCGCCGGCATCGATCGCTGCCATCATGATCGTGTCCTCGTCGACGCCATCGGCCGTCAGGATCACCCCGCGTCGATGGAACTGCCAGCCAACGGCGCCAGGTTCGGCCATCGAGCCGCCGAGCTTGGAGAAGATGTTGCGGATCTCGGCGCCAGTGCGGTTGCGGTTGTCGGTGAGCACATCGATCAGCAAGGCCACGCCACCCGGTGCGTAGCCCTCGTACATGATGCTCTCGTACGTGCCGCCGTCATCGGTGCCCGTGCCCCGCTTGATGGCTCGGTCGATGGCGTCGTTGGTCATCCGGCCGGCCTTCGCCTTCTGAACTGCCGTACGAAGGGTCGGGTTGGTGTCGACGTCGCCGCCGCTCTTGGCCGCGACCTCGATCTGGCGGGCGAGCTTTGCGAACAGCTTGCCGCGCGCCTTGTCGGCAGCGCCCTTCTTGTGCTTGATCGTTGCCCATTTGGAGTGGCCGGACATGTCGTCTCTTTCAGATCACATCAGTTGGCCGACGACAGGTGCTCGACGAACAATTCGTGCAATCTCGAGTCATCGGTGAGTTCAGGATGGAACGCCGCCACGGTACAACGTCCGCCGCGCACGAGAACAGGCACATCGTCGTGACGAGCGAGTATCTCGACATCGGCGCCCACTCGTTCGACCAGCGGCGCACGGATGAACACCGCATGGAACGCCGAATCAAGACCGTCGACATCGACGTCGACCTCGAAACTGTCGAGTTGACGGCCGTAGCCGTTGCGTCGCACCGTGATGTCGATCAGATCGAATCCCCGCTGGTCCGGCCGAGCGTCGAGAACATCAGTCGCACACAGAATCATTCCAGCACACGTCCCGAATACGGGCATCCCGTCGGCCAGGCGGCTCTTCAGCACGTCGAACAGCCCGCTCGTGGTGAGCAGTCGCGACATCGTGGTGCTCTCTCCGCCCGGCAGGATCAATGCGTCGACCGTGTCGAGTTCGCGCGGGGTGCGAATCAGCGGTGCCCGTACACCGAGGTGGTGCAGTCGCTGCTGATGGACCTCGAACGCGCCCTGGAGTGCCAGAACACCGACAATCGGCCCACCGGGCCCAGATCCACCCGGCCTAGATCCACCCGGCCCAAATCCACCCGGTGCGATGTCACCAACCCCGTTCGGCATAGCGCTCGTTGATCTCATCCATTCCGATGCCGGTCATCGGCGCACCCAGCCCACGACTCACCTTGGCGAGAATGTCGGGATCGTTGAAATGGGTGGTGGCCTCGACGATCGCCTTGGCGCGAGGTGACGGATCCTCCGACTTGAAGATCCCCGATCCGACGAACACCGCTTCGGCGCCCAACTGCATTGCGAGGGCCGCGTCGGCCGGCGTGGCGAGCCCACCGGCGCAGAACAGCGGCACCTGGAGCTTGCCGGTCTCGGCGATCTCCTGGATCAGCGGCAATGGCGCCTGGAGGCGCTTGGCCCACTCGAAGAGTTCGGCCTGATCGGCCTGCGTGATCTTTTTGATGTCGCCGATGATCGAGCGCAGGTGGCGCACGGCTTCGACCACGTTGCCGGTGCCAGCCTCACCCTTCGAACGGATCATGGCCGCGCCCTCGGAGATCCTCCGCAACGCTTCACCCAGGTTGGTGGCACCACAGACGAAGGGCACGTCGAAAGCGAACTTGTCGATGTGGTGGGCCTCGTCGGCCGGCGTGAGCACTTCGGACTCGTCGATGAAGTCGACGCCGAGGGCTTGCAGGATCTGAGCTTCGACGAAGTGTCCGATGCGAGCCTTGGCCATGACGGGGATCGAGACCGCTGCCTGAATGCCCTCGACCATCTCCGGATCGCTCATCCGGGCGACACCGCCGTCGCGGCGAATGTCGGCCGGGACCCGCTCGAGTGCCATGACGGCCACCGCGCCGGCATCTTCTGCCACCTTGGCCTGACCGGGGGTGACGACGTCCATGATGACGCCACCCTTCATCATCTCGGCAAGGCCCCGCTTGACGGGGAAGGTTCCGGTACTGCGGCGTTCGCTCATCAGCTCAGCGTACTTTCGTCTGGGCGATTCTCGCCGAGTCGAGTCAGGGCGCCGGGGGTGTGACTTCAAGCACCTGAACGCCGCCGGCGTCGACATCAACGATGTCGGCCAGTTCGATCCAGGTGTTGCCGGGCCCGAGTTCCATCGGGTCGCCATCGGGTGTCAGGAACTCGATCGGATAGATCCCGATGTCGCGCTTCCACCTGCCTTGACGAACCTGTCCGTCGGTCAGCATCCAGATCGGGCCCTCGCCGACCGTCAGTGCTTCCGGACTGTTGCGATCGACGGCGCTGCGGCCGTACTCCACGCCCATGACGATCACATTCGTGGCGCCGATCCGACCGAAGACCTTGTCGTCGTGCGCCCGGCCGCGCTGCGAGCGCTCGAACTTCGACACATCAGGATTCCACGTCCACTCGATGTTCTCGCTGCCGACGCGTACCTTGACGCCAGAGGTCGGTGCGCCGTCGACTGCCTCGCGGTCGTCGAGGTACTGATACTGCTGCAGCGGCGGCCCCGGCTGATCGGGCGGGGTCTGGAGCCAGATGTTGTCGGTGCTGGTGTAGAGGTTGTGCGGGGCGCCTCCCGGACCGCGGAAGTAGCCCTTCGCCACGCTGGGGCCCATGTTGATCAGCGTCGACTCGTTGATGATGCGGGTGACACCCGGATTTCCGCCACTCCACACGAACAGTGGGCTGTTGAACGACGAAAAGAGTGCGACGTCCTGCGTTCGACCGGATCGGATGGGGCCGATCGGGTCGGAACTCAAGGAGTGGAACACGGCAGCAAACCGCGTGGTACGACCCTCGACGATCTCCTCGAACACGATGTCGGCCACGGCGAGCCCACTGTGATTCGGGACCGCAGCCGCGTTGTTGTCGATCTTGGCCACGAGCGCCGGACGCTGGAGGATCTCGTCCTCACTCTCGAGTGGTTGGCCGGTGAGTGGCTGGCGGATCGTCACCGGCATCGTGGTAGTGGTCGTCGTCGAGGACGATGTGGTGGTGGTTGCTTTGACCGTCGTGGTCGTGGTCGACGTCGTGGGGGCACTGGTGGAGTCGGCGGACTCCCCTCCACCGCCGCAAGCAGCGGCGATCAGGGCGAGGGCGGCGAGGCCCGTGAACGGTCGTATCAGTTTCATCAGAGTTCTCTCAGCAGTGCAATGCGCTCATCGAGCGGGGGGTGGGTGTCGAACAGTTTGTGGATGCCGCCCAGCTTGCCGTCGTCAGCGACGCCACTCATGGGCTGCTCGATCCACAAGTGTGCCGTAGCGGTGGACGCGGAATGCGTCGCGGTCGTATCTGCCTTGAGCTTCTCCAGTGCGGAGATCAATCCGGGCGGATACCTGGTGAGCTGGCAGGCACTGACGTCGGCCAGCGTTTCACGCCGGCGCGAGATCGTGGCCTGCATCGCCTTGGCCACGATCGGCGCGACGATGAGCATGATGATCCCGATCCAGGCCAGCGGATTGTTGCCGTCGCCACGATCGCCGTTACGAGCGATTCGGCCACCATTCCACCACATCGTGCGAATCGCAAGGTCGCTCATCAGTGCCACGGCGCCGACCATCGTGACCGCCAGCGTCGACACGAGGATGTCGTAGTTGCGGATATGGCTCAATTCGTGGGCAATCACGCCCTCCAACTCGACTCGGTTCATCATCTCGAGCAGGCCGGTGGTCACAGCGATCGCCGCATGATTCGGGTTGCGCCCGGTGGCGAACGCATTCGGTGCGGGATCGTCGATGACGTAGATGCCCGGCTTGGGGATGCCTCCGGCGATGCACAGCCCCTCGACCAGATTGTGGAGCCGCGCGTAGTCCTCGACCGGGGCGGGACGTGCTCGGCTCACCGACAAGGCAATCTTGTCGGCTTTCCAGTACGACGTGAAGGCGATCAGCGCACTGATCACCAACGCCGCAATGGTGAATGCGATGCCGTTGCCGACGACGGCGCCGATGGCCGCACCGACGAGTGCGACGACGAGAATGAAGGCGACGACGAGCACCACGCTTCGTCGCTTGTTCGATCGGATCAGTTCAAACATGGATGGCGACGGGTCAGAACTCGACGGCGGGGGCGGTTCGCGCCTGCTCGTCGGCTTCGAAGTACTCGCGTGACTCGAAGTTGAACATCTTGGCAAGGACCACGGTCGGGAACGATTCGAGCTTGTTGTCGTAGGTGAGCACACTGTCGTTGTAGAACTGTCGAGCGTAGGCAACTCGGCCCTCGGTGGCGGTGAGCTCTTCCTGCAGGGCCAGGAAGTTCTCGTTGGCCTTGAGATCGGGATACGACTCACTGAGCGCGAAGAGCTGGCGGAGTGCGCCCGTCAGGGCGCCGTCGGCAGTGGCCTGCGCCCTGGGCGTGTCGGGCGCAGCAATCGCAGCGTTGCGCGCTTCGACCACCGCAGCAAGCGTTTCACGTTCGTGGGCCGCATAGCCCTTGACGGTTTCGACAAGGTTGGGGATGAGGTCGAGCCGGCGCTTCAACTGGACATCGATCTGCGACCAGGCGTTTTCGACCTGGTTTCGGGAACGAACGAGTCCGTTGTACGCGGCGATCACCACCCCTACCACGATCACCACGACGATGATCACGATGATGACGGGGAGCATGTTGGCCAGTGTACGGGCCCGGCGTCGGTCAACCGGCGATGGCTCGAGGAGCTGTCAACGCCCGGTAGATCTCCACGTAACGATCGGCCAACGAGGTCATGGCGAACTGATCCGCACGCTGCATTCCGGCGTCGCGCAGGCGATCGGCGAGCCGTCGATCGTTGACGATCGAACGCAACGCCTCAGCGAGAGCTGCCGGATCACCCGGTTCGACGAGGATCGAATCGACACCGTCGGTCGCCACGTTCCGGTACCCGTCGAGCGCGCTGGCCACCACCGTTGTGCCCGCTGCCATGGCCTCGATCAGCACCACCCCGAACGATTCGCCGTGCAGCGACGGCGCACAGAACACGTCAGCCGATCGCAACCGTGAGAACTTCTCGTCGTCGGTGACTCGACCGAGCCACTCGAATCGCGAGTCACCGGCGGTCGAACGTCTCAGTTCCTCGGTGTCGGGCCCGTCGCTGCCGATCCATACCCGCACCGCCAGCGAGTGTTGCTGGACGGCCTGGATGAGCACGCTGAGGCCCTTACGCTCCTCGTGACGGCCGCAGAAGAACACGACCGGTGCGTCGGCTTCGCGGTCGGGCCACGGCGCAGCCGATCGGATCTCATCGAGTTCGACGCCGTTGAAAAGCACCTCATACTCGCCCCCGAGATAGCGCTCGACGAGCGCCAAGGCGTCCTTCGACACGACGACCTTGTGATCGATGCGGGTGATCAATCGGCTGAGGGCAGGGCGCAGGATGCGATAGCTCGCCGAGGTTCCCGCCATGTGAAATGTGCCGACCGTAGGAGCGCGATGAACCATCAGCGCGGTCGACGTCGGACCCGGGGCGAGGGGCTCGTGGAGGTGAATGACGTCGAATCGCTCGTCGTTGAGCACTCGAAGTGTCCGAAGCGCCGCCGATGGGTCGGGGGCGATCGGCGCCACCGAACCGTTGGCCGAGAGAGGCAGCGAGTCGCCGAGCGGTGTGATGAAGGTCTCCGGTGGCGGGCCGTCGCACGGGCCCAGCACACGCGTTTCGTGGCCACGGCGGCGCAGCTCTCGCGCCAGTCCGAGCACTTGCGCCTGGACGCCGCCCGGCACCGACAAGCTGTACGGGCTGATGATGCCGATCCTCATCGACTGATCGTCACCCGACTCCGTCACGCGACACCGTCACGCGACACCATCACGCGACACCATCACGCGACACCGAAGCGCCGCTCGAGGTAGTCGGCCTCCAACGGTTCCGACAGCAGTGATCCCTGACCGAGATCACATCCGAACGCCTTCAATGCTCGAAGCTGCGTCGGGCGTTGGATCCCCTCGGCGACGCTCACCATGTCGAGTCCGGAGGTCAGCTGCAGGATCATCCGTGCCATCGTCGCAGAACGAGAGTCTTCGTCGAGTTCGTCGATGAACTGACGATCGATCTTGATCACGTCGATCGGGAACTTCTGCAGGTGCGACAACGAAGAGGAGCCAGTTCCGAAGTCATCGACTGCAATGAGTACACCAAGTCGGCGCAATTCGGCAAGATTCCCCCCGGCCGACTCGATCTCATCGACGAGCATCGACTCGGTGACTTCGAGCGTGACGCGACGTGGATTGAGTCCAGACGTCTGCAACGACGTGCGGACCTGCTCGATGAACTCCGATGAGCGGATCTGCCCTCCCGACACGTTGACACTGAGCTGGTGCGGGCCGCTTGCCTGCCATCGGGAAGCAGCCCGAATACTCTGCTCGATGACCCAGTTGCCGATCGGCACGATGAGACCGGCACGTTCGGCGATCGGAATGAACTCGTCCGGTAACACCGTGGCGAGCGTCGGGTGGTCCCAACGCAACAGTGCCTCTGCACCGACAACGCGCTGCGTCTGCAGGTCGACCATCGGCTGGTAGACGAGGCGGAGCTGGCCGCGTTCGACCGCGTTCGACAGGTCGCTGCGCAACTCGAGGTGCCGCGAGGCGGAGTGACTCATGGCCGGATCGAAGATCTTGATCTGACTCTTTCCTGCCCGCTTCGCCTCGTACATGGCGATGTCGGCGTCGCGCAGCAATCCGGAGGTCGACATGCCGGGCGCGGAGACCGCAACGCCGACGGACGCCAACACGGTGACATCCTGGCCGGCCAGCACGACCGGCTCGTGCAGGTCGGCAAGGAGCTGCTCGGCCAGGTCGATTGCCCGGTCGACTCCGCCCCGGTCTTCGAGGAGGAGGGCGAATTCATCGCCGCCGAGGCGCGCCGGAGTGTCGCCGACGCCCGCGACGCGGCGAATCCGCTCAGCGATCACTCGGAGCATCTGGTCGCCGACAGCGTGCCCGAGCGCATCGTTGACCAGCTTGAAGTCGTCGAGATCGACGAACAACACGACCACCGGATCGTCGTCAGGACGGACCACACGTAGCGCATGATCCATCCGGTCGAGAAACAACGCCCGGTTCGCGAGTCCGGTCAGTTCGTCGTGAAACGCCCGGTGACTCAGCTGGCGTTCCAGGATGCGCTGTTCGGTCACATCACGGAACGTGGCAACGATGCCGTCGACGGCGTCACCGCCGAGGAGATTGGCAATCGTGGCCTCCACCCGGCGACGGTCGCCATCCACGCGAACGAGGCTCGCCTCGAACTTGACCGTGCCCCCGTAGCCAAGTCGAACTGCCTTGAGGAGCTCCGTTGCGGCAGCACCACGATCGTCGCCCGACACCAGATCGATCACCGCCCGTCCTGTCCAGTCGCTCGAACGGTGCCCCAGCGTGCTCGCCAATCCTGGGCTTGCGTACCGGATCACCCCGTCGGCGTCGAGAAGCAACACCACGTCACTGGAGTGTTCGACCATTGCAGCCAGCCGATCCTGCCCGCGTCGCTCGGTCAGACCCTGCACCGTGGCGACCAGGCGCCACATCCTGGTGAGTGCAAGCACGACGACGACGACCGCGCAGATCGCAGCAATGGTCCTCGTCGTGGCCGTACCGACGCCGGCGACCAGCAAGCTGAGCAACACGGTCAGCGGCGTGAGCGCGGCCACACTCAGCCAAACGACGCGGCCCAGGCCGAAGACCGGCCCCGCCGCGCGGGACCCCTTCATCTGCGTCATCGTGGGGTCGAGCGCGGCGGCACCGATGAGCAACGACGCCGGGATGACCAACGCCGCGACGACGCTCCCTGCGCCATAGTCACCGCTGAGCTCCACGACCGTTCGCAGCACGTCCGCCACGACGAGCAGCGCGACGCCGATCAACATCAGCGTCGGTGCTGCAGAGCGGACCTGCGACTGAATCGCCATCCGAGAAGCCATCGCAAAGGCCACTGCTCCGAGCATCGGCACGAGCACGGCCCACACCCGTTCGCCCACCGCAACGTCGCCGTCGGTCAGATACGGCTCGATCACCGCCAGCCAGACACCGAGCCCGACGGCAATCCCCACGATCGCCACTTCGATCCCGCCCAGACCGTCGTTGTCGGCCCCCGAAACACGCGAGAGTCCAGAGAGACCGGCAACGAGCGCCAAGGCCGACGCGAGGTGCAGTGCATCGCTGGCTGACGGGAACGTGTCGTCGCCACGGAAGAAGAGCGCAGCCCACACTGCGTTCGCCCCGGCGAGTAGGCCCATCGACAGTGCAATCAACTCCCATGGCCGCTTGGGCGTTGGTTGGAATCCGGCGATGCCGAACAGGATCGCACCGACGGCAATCGCAGGCGACGCAACTCGAATGACCTCCGCTACGCCACTCGATGGCGCGACCAAATAGACGACTGTGAGCACAGCCGCCAATCCGACGAGCGCGCGAGATCGCGACGACATCGAGAAGTTCATCTCCTGTTCGATGTTCGTTCTTCGGCAGATCGGTCAGTCGCCTTGACGGCCGTGTTCGTATCCGGGATCGCTCGGCCAGTTGGCCTGGAACATGTGCCACTGCGTCGGCGCTCGCCTGATGAGGATCTCGAGTTCGGCCGCCAGGAGTTGGGTGACGCGCTGGACATCGTCGCGGAGCCGCTTCTCGACTCGCTCGATGGGTAACGGCGGGCGAACCCAGGCGTGGTGACCATCGACACGACCGGTGAAGTACACCGCGGTGGGGAGAATCGGCGCGCCCGTGCGCATCGACAGGGTCGCAGGCCCGGCGGGCATCGTGGTGCGCTCGCCGAAGAACTCGACTTCGGGCCCGCCGCCTTGGAGATCGCGGTCGGCGAGCAGACAGACCACGTGATTGTCACGAAGGGCCCTCATCACGGTCGCGCCGGCCTCCGGGCCGAGCGCCACGACGTTCATCCCGAGTGCAGAGCGCAGCTCGACGAACCACTCGAAGAGCTCCGGCGGGTCGATCTTCTCGACCACCACTGTGATCTGATGGCCTTGCTCGGCGATCCAGCGGCCCGCCCACTCCCACCCGCCGAGGTGTGGCAGCACCAGGATCACGCCGTTTCCGTGTGCCAGGCCGTCGACGATGTTCTCGTAGCCGTCGACATCGAACCCTCGCTCGACGGTTGCTGCGGACAGGTTCGGGAGGCGGAAGCTCTCGAGCCAGTAGTGAGCGTACGAGTCGAATGCCTCCTGGACCGCACGCCGAAGCTTGACCCCGCGGAGCGTGGGGTCCACCCGCTGCAGATGCCGCGCGATCATCGTGCGACGTTCCCGGCCGGCGAAGTTGGCACCGAATCCGAACGGCATGGTGAGCCCCGCTGCCACCCGCGCCGGCATCAACTGCGCAGCAGCGGCACCGAACCGGTACGACGATGTCGTTGCGAGGTCGGTGAACCGGCGTGGATCTGTGATCGGGCGTACAGGCACGGATCAGGTGCGCCGGCGCGGGATGCTGGTGCGTCGACGCTCGGTTCGAGCGACACGCCGACTCAGGCGCCGTGACCTTCGCATCTCGATACGTGCCGCCGTGACCGGCGCAACCGCAGCCTGCTTCCAGACCTTGATGAAACGCTGGATCGCCGTGATGGTGGTGAGGACCAGCATGATCCACAGAATCGGGATCAGCAGGACCGGAAACAGCAGCCCGACACAGAGCGCAATGATCCGTTCGGCGCGTTCCATGAGGCCGCCCTTGGCCTCGATGCCGAGCGACTCGGCCTTGGCCCGTTCGTAGCTGATGATGCTCGAAACCGCCATGACGGCGAACGGCAGCATGGTCATGTACGGCGATTCGGTGCTGGCGAAGTACCAGGCGATGCCACCGAGCAGGAACGCATCAGTGACACGGTCGACGGTCGAGTCGAAGAACGCGCCACGTTGGCTCGAGGTATCGGTCGCTTTGGCGAGCGCTCCGTCGAACAGATCGGGCAACGCAGCGAGGATCACGAGCAGCAGCCCCAACTGGAGCCGCCCGGATCCGATGGCGACTGCGGCCCCGATACCGACGAGCAGTCCGAGGACCGTGAGGTGGTCGGGGCTCAGGCCGGTCTTGCGTAGCGCATTGCCGATCGGCTTGACGGCCTTGTCGACCGGCTTTCGGAACGTGCCGTCAAACATCGACGAAACGTTATCGCGACTCCGGAGCGAGATCGGGGTTGACCTCACTCAGGTGTTCCACGACTGTTCCATCGACGGCGTCGACCAGCACGAGGCCTCGTTGGGCCGGCGGATCCTCGGCCGAGTACACCATCACCCGCCACGTGGGTCGGCTGCGCAGCCCGCGCCAGACCTGCTGGGCCGAGGCGTGTCCAACCGGGAAGCCCAACGCTTGCTGAGCCGCGACGAGCGCCTCCTTCTCATCGACATGCATCTCCCAACTCGAGGTGATCGAGAAGACTCCAACCGCGGTGAGCACGGCGGCTGCGATCAGCAGACCCTCGTTCACGAATGGGGCGTCGGGGAACGCTGCGTACACGATCACGCAGAGCGCGGAAATGACGAGATAGATGACGCCGGGCCACCGACGGCGGCTGTTGTCGGGGAACTGGTACGGACCCACGAAACCCGTGGGATCGAGGTCGTCCGGAAGCTCGTCACGGATGTCGTCGGTCATCGATCCCAGGCTACGGGGTTCCATCCGGCCCGCAGCTTCGAAGCGGTGTCGACGAGAGCCTCCGGGAGGTTCTGTGTGTTGGAGATCGCCGCCATGAAGTTCGAGTCGCCAGTCCATCGCGGCACCACGTGGACATGCAGATGCTCGGGCACCGAACCGCCGGCCGGGCGACCGAGGTTGAGGCCGACGTTCAACCCGTCGGGCCTGTAGACGCTGCGGATCACACGAACGGCCTCGCTGACGGTGGCCCAGAGATCCGTGGTTTCTTCCGGCGTCAACCCGTCGAGGTCGGCCACCTCGCGATACGGCACCACGAGCAGGTGTCCGCTGGTGTACGGGAAGAGATTGCACACAGCGAAACAGCTGGTCGATCGATGGACGATGTACGTCTCGATGTCCGGTGCTCCGGACCGCAGCAGTTGAGTGAACACAGAACCTGATCCGCCGGGACCTGGAGTCTCAACTGCGGTACGTACGGGGGTGCCGGTGACGTAGGCCGCGCGCCAACCCGACCAGATTCGTTCGAGCATGTCAGGCGCCGAGCGCCGCCGTGGCGGCGTTGGCCACTTCGGCGCAGAATTGCTCGACGAATGCATCGAGTGCGACGCCACGTTCGACCTCGCCGCCGCGCGGGTTCACACCCACCGTGTGGGCGAGGACATCGTCGTCACCCACCACGAGCACGTAGGGGATCTTTTCGAGCTTGGCATTGCGGATCCGCTTACCGAGGCCGTCGTCGGCCACGGTGGTGTCGACCCGGGCACCCGCCGCGCGCAGCGCCTCGACGACGGATGCTGCGTAGCCCTCGTGCGCCTCGGCCACGGCCAACACCCTCACCTGCACTGGCGCAAGCCATGTCGGGAACGCACCTGCGTAGTGCTCGATGAGCACACCGAAGAACCGCTCGATCGAGCCGAACAGCGCCCGATGCAACATGATCGGACGGTGCCGGTTGTTGTCGGCGCCGACGTACTCCAACCCGAAGCGCTCGGGGAGCTGGAAATCGGCCTGAATGGTCGACAGCTGCCACGATCGTCCGATGGCGTCACGCACATCGATGTCGATCTTCGGGCCGTAGAAGGCCGCGTCGCCGTCCTTGACGGCGTAATCGAGGCCGTGGGCGTCGAGTGCCTCGCGCAGCGCCTCGGTCGCCTCGTCCCAGATCTCGTCGCTCCCGACGTACTTGTCGGGGTCCTTGGTGGAGAGGTTGAAGGTGAACTCGTCGAACCCGAACGCCCGCAGTACCGACAGCACGAAATCGAGCAGGCTCGCCACTTCCTCGGCCAGTTGCTCCTTGGTGCAGTAGATGTGGCTGTCGTCCTGGGTGAACCCGCGGATCCGCATCAGACCGTGCAGGGTGCCGGCACGTTCGTAGCGGTAGACGTTGCCGAGCTCGAACAGACGCAGCGGCAGCTCGCGATAGCTGCGTTGGCGACTGCGGAAGATCAAGCAGTGCATCGGGCAGTTCATCGGCTTCATGTAGTACGTGCCGTTGTCCATCTCCATCGGCGGGTACATCCCGTCGGCATACCACTGGAGATGACCGGAGGTCTCGAAGAGCTTTCCGTTGGCGAGGTGCGGCGTATAGACGAACTCGTAGCCCCCATGTTCGTGACGAAGTCGGCTGTAGTCCTCCATCAACTTGCGCACGATGGCGCCCTTGGGGTGCCACACGGCGAGGCCACCGCCCAGCTCGTGCGGGAAGCTCAACAGGTCGAGTTCGGCCGCGAGCTTGCGATGGTCACGCTTGAGCGCCTCTTGCAGTTGGTGGAGATGCTCGGCGAGCGCTTGTTTCGATTCCCAGGCCGTGCCGTAGATGCGCTGCAGCATCGGGCCCTTTTCGTTGCCACGCCAGTACGCACCCGACAC
This sequence comes from Ilumatobacteraceae bacterium, assembly GCA_035633295.1. Lineage (GTDB taxonomy): Bacteria > Actinomycetota > Acidimicrobiia > Acidimicrobiales > Ilumatobacteraceae > Sva-07. The sequence continues at coordinate 16,411 of DASQFE010000710.1, forward strand.
CCGCTGCAGCTTGAAGAAGCCGAGCTTGCCGGTGGATGGCACGTGCGGGCCGACACACATGTCGACGAAGGCGTCGGTGTTGCGGTAGGCGCTGATGATGCCGCCATCGGCCACCTCGGCCGAATCCTCGGCGTCGACGATGCCACTTCCCTGGATCGACTCGACGCGTTCGATGATCTCGATCTTGTACGGCTGGTCGGCAAAGAGCGCCTTGGCCTCGGCCATCGACATCTCGGACCGCACGAACGGCTGATTGGCTTTGACGATCTCGCGCATTTCGGCCTCGATGCGTTCGAGGTCGTCGTCGCTGAACGTTGCGCCGCCGGGGAGCTCGAAGTCGTAGTAGAAGCCGTTCTCGATGGCGGGGCCGATGGAGAACTTCGCACCCGGGAACAGGCGGGTGACCGCCTGAGCCAACACATGTGCCGTCGAGTGACGAAGCACATGGCGGCCCTCATCGGTGCCGGCCGTGACGATCGAGACGACGGCTCCATCGTGCAGCGACGTCGTCAGGTCTGTCTCGCGTCCATCGACCACCGCAGCGACTGCTGCCTTCTTCAGGCCGGAGCCGATGGCGGCGGCAAGGTCGAGCGCCGTGGCATCGTCGGCCAATTCGCGCTCGGAGCCGTCGGGGAGAGAGACCGTGATGTTCGCCATGCGACCGTCAGGCTACGCGCCGGGGCCACCGACCACTGGCAGGGTTTGCGGCCGGGTTTTGCGGTGAGGGGCGTTCAGTTGCCGGCAACGAGGGTGAGCTCACGCTCGAGAGCGAGCCTGCGGGACGAAATCGGGTCGACGACCGATGACACCCGCCCCGCAACGGTCGGCTCGGTCTCAGCCTTGGCGCCGGCGTAGGAGTCGACGTAGGTCTGGCCGGTGAGCTCGCGGATCTCGTACATGACCTCATCGATCATCGAACGCCATGCAATGTGCTCGGCCCCGCGGCCCCGGTACCGTTCGGGCCTGACGGGGCGACCGATCTTGATCTGGCACGAACGGAACAGCTTGGGCATCTTTGCGTCGGGCGGTTGGATCAGGTCGGTACCGACCACCCCGACGGGAAAGATCGGGCAGTCGAGCTTCATCGCCAGGCGAGCAGCGCCCGTGCGTCCCTTGTGAAGAACTCCGTTGCGGCTCCGTGTCCCTTCGGGAAAGATCCCGAACAGCTCGCCGCGTTGCAACACCTCCTGGGCTGCGTCGAGTGCGGCGGTGCTCTTGTCGCCACCGGCACGGTCGATGGGAATCATCCCCATCGCCGGGAACAGGAACTTGGTCTTCCACGAGTCCATGTACTCGGCCTTGCCGACGAACGAAATGTTGCGCGACAAGGTGAGCATCAGGAACGCCGAGTCGAGGAAGCTGACGTGGTTCGGACACAGGATCGCCGGACCCGCTACAGGCAGACGCTCGTAGCCCGAGAGCTCGATGTTCCACAGTCGGTTGGAGATGGGACGGCCGAGCTGGCGCACTCGGCGCTGCAACGCTCCTGCTCCCGGTTCATGTGCCACGGCTGGAAGAGTAGACCGCAAAGGGGCGAAGGAGAAGCGCGCCACATGAACTTCGTGTCAACGTGGAGTGTCGCGCCGGGGTCAGTCGAGGTCGATACCGAGCAGCGCGGCCGCCTCGCCAACGCCGGCGCCCGAGCGCGCAGCGTCATCGATTGCCGCAAGAGCTCCGGGGGTGTCGAGGTCGTTGTCGAGGCGCCGACGAACCTCATCGAGGAGTTCGGGGTTCGATCCGGCCCGTTCGTTCCACGCATCGAGTCGCGCTTGGTTGCGCGGCATGAGCTCGTCGTCCCATTCCCATTCGACCCGGTAGTGGTGCTCGATGATCGCCATGCGGATGGCCCGGGCATCCCAGGTCTCGCGGAGTTGATCGATGAACACGAGGTTGCCCAGGCTCTTGGACATCTTCTCGCCGTCCATGTGGATGAGGGCCGTGTGCATCCAGTGCTTGACGAACAGCTCACCGGTTGCGGCCTCCGACTGGGCACGCTCACATTCGTGGTGCGGGAAGATCAGATCGGCCCCCCCGCCGTGCAAATCGATCGTGGTGCCGAGTTCGCGCAACGCCAACGCCGAGCATTCGATGTGCCAACCCGGACGGCCCGGGCCCCACATGGTGTCCCAGCTCGGCTCGTCGGCGGCCGAGGGGTGCCAGAGCACGAAGTCCAACGGTGAGCGCTTGTTGGGATCATCGGTGTTGCCGCCGCGCTCTTTGGCGAGCACCAGCATCTCATCGTCGGTGTAGTGGCTGAGCGAACCGAACGATTCGAACTTCGAGACGTCGAAGTACACCGATCCACCGGATTCGTACGCATACCCACGATCGAGCACCATGCCGATGAAACCGCGGATGTCGGGGATCGCCGACGATGCACGAGGAGCAACGGCGACCGGGAGTGCGTTCAACGCGACCATGTCGCGTTCGAACCGAGCCTCTTCCCCGGCCGCGAGATCCAGATAGTGCACACCGAGTTCGCGGGCCTTGGCGAACAACGGGTCGTCGACATCGGTGACGTTGCGCACGCACCGCACCGTGTGGCCCATGTCGATGAGCCGGCGCTGCAGGACGTCGTAGGAGACGAACGTCGCGGCATGACCGAGATGTGTGGCGTCGTACGGCGTGATCCCGCACGTGTACATGAGCACGTTGTCGTTCGGTTCGAACGCAACGATGGCGCGCCGCGCGGTGTCGTAGAGCTGCATCACCCGGCGTCAACAGCGCGAGGGTCGCCTTTGATTCCCGTGAGTTTCGGGGCGACACGCGTCTTGTAGCGCACGTTGAGCTGCAGCAGCACAGCGGTGAACGCCTCGATGGCCGTTGCGTTCGAGAGTTCGCCGGCATCGAGCGGCCGACAGCCGGGAAAGTGGGCGACGATGTCGCTGACGATCTGCACCGCCGATGCATCGTCGCCGCAGATGAGCACGTCGGAATCGATGGGATCATCGATGTGGCCGAGCTCGGTTGCCGGCAGGTGATGGAACGCTGCGACCACTCGACACTTGGGAACCGCAGCTTGGACATGAGCAGCGACGCTGCCTCGCGGGGGAACCAGCGGCTGGAACTCCTTGTTCACCCGCACGAGTGCATTTGCCATGGAGATGACGATCTTGCCCTCCATTGCCGCTGCGTTCTCCTGGGCGGTACCAGCGGCGGAGTCCCACGGGGTGGCGATCACGATGAGATCGCACTCTGCGGCGTCGGCGTTGTCGCCTGCTTCGAGGAGGTCGGCGAGCTGTGGCCATTTGCCGATCAGTTCGTCGCGCGCCTCCATGGCCCGGTACTTCGATCGTGACCCGATGACCGTGGGATAGCCGATGCTGGCCAACCGGGCCGCCAGGCCGCTTCCTGCTGGTCCGGTTCCGCCGAGAATGCCGATGCGCATGGCGACAGCGTGGCACAACGGTGTGTCGAACCTCCAAGGCGTCGTCGACATCGTCGGTGTTGCGGGTTCCATGATCTACGGTCCGAGCCATGGGTTTGCTCGACGGCAAGAAGATCGTGGTCACCGGCGTCCTCACCGATGCGTCGCTGGCGTTCGGGGTGGCGAAACTGGCCCGACAGGAGGGGGCCGAGATCGTACTCACCGGAGCCGGGCGAGCCCTCTCGCTCACGCAGCGAACAGCGCGCAAACTCGGCGATGACATCGACGTGTTCGAACTCGACGTCACGGTGCCCGAGCATGGCGTGGCAGTTCGCGAGGCGCTGGCTGCGAAGTGGGGTCATGTCGATGGCGTGGTGCACTCGATCGGGTTCGCTCCGGCGGTGTGCCTCGGCGACGACTTCCTCGCCGCCCAATGGGAGGACGTGGCCGTGGCGATGCACATCTCGGCGTATTCGCTCAAGGCGCTCGCCGACGCATTCCTGCCGTTGATGGGCGAGGGCGGCTCGTTCGTCGGCTTCGACTTCGACAACCGCCAAGCCTGGCCCGCATACAACTGGATGGGAGTCGCCAAGTCGGCCCTGCAGAGCGTGTCGCGGTATCTCGCCAAGGAGGTCGGTCCGAAGGGCATCCGCTCGAACCTCGTTGCTGCGGGTCCGATCAAGACCATGGCAGCCAAGTCGATCCCCGGTTTCGCCGTGTTCGAAGACAGCTGGGATGGCCGCGCCCCGCTCGGCTGGGACGTCACCGACTCCGAACCCGTCGCCAAAGCCTGCATCGCCCTCTTGTCTGACTGGTTTCCTGCCACGACCGGCGAAATCATCCACGTCGACGGCGGCTACCACGCCATGGGCGCCTGAGCTCCTCTACGGTGCGGGTACGGTCGACGGGGTGAATCGCCTCGCCGACGAAACGTCTCCGTACCTGCGCCAGCATCGCGACAATCCGGTCGACTGGTACCCCTGGGGTCAGGAGGCGTTCGCCGCCGCCCAGGAACGCAACGTCCCGATCCTGCTCTCCGTTGGCTACTCCGCATGCCACTGGTGCCATGTGATGGCCCATGAGTGCTTCGAGGACGGCGAGGTCGCAGCGAAGATGAACGAGCTGTTCGTCAACGTCAAGGTCGATCGGGAGGAACGTCCCGACGTCGATGCCGTCTACATGGATGCCGTGCAAGCGATGACGGGGCGTGGCGGTTGGCCGATGACGGTGTTCATGACGCCAGACCGTGAGCCGTTTTATTGCGGCACGTACTTCGCGAAGGAGACGTTCATGAAGCTCATGGACGCCATCGACGACGTGTACCGCCACAAGCCCGACGATGTGCGTCAGAACGTCGATGCGCTCGTGAAGGCCATCGAGACGACCGCCAATCTGCGCCCGGCCAACGACGCTCCGGGCGTCGAGCAGCTCAACCAGGGCCTGAAGTCATTGGCAGTGGCATTCGACCAGGAGTGGGGAGGGTTCGGCCAGGCCCCGAAGTTCCCGTCGACCTTCCATCTCGAACTCATGTTGCGCGCCTACATGACCACCGCCGGCGATGGGCCCAAGAACATCATCGCCACCACCCTCGATGCCATGTGCTCGGGTGGGATGTACGACCACATCAGCGGTGGATTCGCCCGCTACTCGACCGATCGGGAGTGGCTCATTCCGCACTTCGAGAAGATGCTGTACGACCAAGCGCTCCTGCTCGGCACCTACCTGCGCTCCATGATCGTGATCGGCCGGCCACAGTACCGGCTCGTCGTCGAGGAGACTATCGACTACGTCCTCACCACGCTGCGTCACCCCGACGGCGGTTTCTACTCGGCCGAAGACGCCGACTCACTCGACCCCGACGGCAACAGCGTCGAGGGTTGGTACTCGACCTGGACTCCCGACGAGGTACGCGACGCGCTCGGCGATCTCGACGGCACCATCGTCGAGGCACTCATCGACTGGTACGGCATCACCGACGAGGGCAACTTCGAGGGCCGATCGATCCCCAACCGGCTGTCGGCACGCGGACAACTCATGCGCACACCCGAACTCGACGATGCACGCCGGCGGCTCCTCGCCGCTCGTTCACAGCGTCGCCGACCCGGCCTCGACGACAAGGTGCTGGCCGAATGGAACGCATTGTTCCTGTCGTCGCTCGCGCAGGCTGCTGCGGTGTTCGGACGCCGCGACTGGCTCGACGCGGCGATCGCCAACGGCGAGTTCCTCCTACGCGAACTACGCGGCGCCAACGGCCGCTGGTCGCGCAGTTGGCAGGTTGACGGCCTGCCCCAGGCACGCCACGCCGCGCTCGCCGCCGATCACGCGGCCCTCGTGGATGCGTTCACCCGCCTCGCCGAGGCCACCGGCGAGGCACGCTGGATCAACGAGGCGGTCGCCACAGCCGAGACGATGCTCGAGTGGTTCTGGGACCCCGATCACGGCGGCCTCTACACAACGGCCGAGGATGCCGAAGCGTTGGTCGTGCGCCAGAAGGACATCACCGATGGTGCGACCCCGTCGGCGAACTCCTCAGCGGCGATCGCCCTGTTCCGCCTCGCTGCGCTCACGGGCGAACAGCGTTACGCCAATCAGGCCGACCGCATCCTGCAGTTGCTCGCCGGCCAAGTTGCGAAGTCGACCGGCCAGTTCTCCAACGCGCTCGTGGCGACGGATCTCCGCCGACGCGGTATCACCGAGGTGGTCGTTGTCGGCGATCGACCCGATCTCGTGCGACTCGCTCAGTCGATCTGGCGGCCCGACACCGTCCTGGCATGGGGCGAGCCGTACGACTCCCCGCTGTGGCACGAACGCTCCGACGGGTTCGCCTACATCTGCCGCGACTACTCCTGCCAGGCTCCGCAAGACACGCTGGCGGGCTTCGCTGAGGCCCTCACCGGCCGCAAGGTGACCCTGACCGGTGATGGGATCGCTACCAACCACCCCGATGGATGATCTGAGTTGCTTGTCGGCGGTCGCGTCGCGCACTACGACCCGGCCCGGCGGCTGAGCCGACCGTCAGTTCTCCGGTCGGATCCGCACGATGACCGAGCGCAATGGCACCGAGCAACTCGAGGCCGGGCGGAATTCCGAGCCGTTGACGCAACGCTCGCTCGCCGCGGAACACTCCGAAGAACAGTGCGCCGAGGCCGACATCTTCCGCGGCAAGCAGCAGCGTCATGACCGACATCGAGGCGTCGATCGTCCAGTACGGCACCGGCCAGGCCGACGTGCCGACGCCGAGGCCCGTCTGGGCCTTGTCGGGCTCGGCATACCGATCGATGTATGCCTTGGAGTCGGCCAGCGGCAACGCGATCGCCGGGGCGTTCAGCAGGCGCTTCCAGCGAAATGAGTCACGTTTCACCGCCGGCAGTGTGGTGTCCCAGAACATCGCCGTTTCGGCCCCCTCGAGCACGACGAGATGCCAGCCCTGGGTCTTGCCGGCACTCGGAGCCCGCGCAGCGAGGTCAACGAGACCGTCGAGCACGCCGGGTGCGATCGGACGGTCGTCGAACGCCCGGGTCATCCGCCGAGCCCGAACGACCTCGGCGAACTCGGTCATGTCACGAACGATTCAGCGCTTGCCGAGCTTCAACAAGTCTTCGGCCATGGTCCAGCCGTACACGACCATCGCGCCGCCCTTGCTGACCGGGACGGCCGAGAACATCTCGACGACGGCAACGTCGATCTTGTCGGGCTTCGACGACTCGTGATCGAGGTAACCATCCGAGCTCCCGCTGGCAGCGATGAACGAATTGGCGTCGTACTTGGCATCGACACCGAAGCGCTTGGCCAGGCGCCGGCCCCACGCCCGCTCTTCGCCGACGGCATTCGAGCCGGGCGACGGCGTGACCTCGCGCAGATCCTTGAACGCTTCGAGACCGTCAGCGTTGACGAAACGGCAACCGACCACCACATCTTCGTCGGGGAAGGCCATCAGAGCACGGTGGTAGGCCTCGCCGACCAGCCCGCGAAGCACCTGATCACGCCTTGACGACCGCTTCACCGACATCAACCCGATCAACACGCACGGCGTACCACCGATGCGCTCGAGGGTGGAGAACGTGAACCCGTGCAACGCACCGCCGAAGCGGGCGGTGGTGATGAGGACCCAGTCCTCTTTGGCCTTGGAGAGTTGACCGGCGCTGAATGCGTCCTCCATCGACGCCAATTCGTCGAGGTCGGAATCAGTCAGCGCTGCAGCGTCGTTGGTTGAGACGTCGAGTGCCATTCGTCCTATTCTACAGCAGCACCGCCTCATGTCCGAAGGCCATGCGGAGTTCGCCCACGGAACGGTCGAGGTCGACCCGGAATTCGTCGGCCAACTTGAGCACTTTGCCCTGCCCGATATCGACCATGACGACGGAGTCGCCGGGGTGTTCGCGCAGAATGCGCTTCAGACGCTGAATCTTGAGTTCATCGAGCGATGTGGATGGCAGCCGGAGCCGTAGTGGCGCCGCCGGACCGTCGGTGAGCCCCGACAGCACGGTGACGGTCTGGCCGATGAGGCCGAAACGTGATTCGTCACGCCGGTCGAGTCGGCCCCTGACGGCCACGATGAGGTCGTCTTCGAGTTTGTGGCCCTGTTCTGCGAGCGTGCGGGGAAAGATCGTCACCTCGATCGACGCATCGAGGTCCTCGAGCTGGAACACCGCCATCTGATCGCCCTTCTTCGTGAACTTGCGAGCCAGATTGGTGATGACACCGCCGACGACCACGTTGGCGCCGTCGTCCATCGTCTGCAGGTCGAGCACTGAATGCTCCACCTTGCGCCGCAGTGCGGCCTCGACTCCGAACAGCGGGTGGTCAGACACGTACAGGCCGAGCATTTCTTTCTCGTACCGCAGCTGTTCGGTTTTGTCGAATGCAAGGTCGGGGATGTCGGTGCGTTCGTCGAAACCGTCGCCACTGGACGCGTCACCTTCGGCCCCTGCACCGTCGGATGCGTCGCCCCAGTCGCCGAACAGGCTCATCACACCCTTTTCACGCTCACGACGGCGCTTCACCGTGGTGTCGATGATGTGTTCGAACACCGTCAGCAGGCCTCGGCGGGTGTGACCCATCGTGTCAAAGGCCCCGCCCTTGATCAGCGACTCGATCGTTCGCTTGTTGAGCACCGGTTCAGGCACTCGCTCGACGAAGTCGTGGAAGCTCGTGAACTGACCATTCTCGTCTCGCTCGGCGATCAGCAATTCGACGAGGCCTTCGCCAACGTTACGCACCGCCGACATTCCAAACGTGATCGCTCCGGGGCTGCCGAGCGGCAGCGACACGCCAGCCGGTACATCGGCCGGGGCGAGCACGCCGAAGTTCGACATCGACCGGTTCACGTCGGGCGGCAGCACCTTGATGGCCATCGATCGGCAATCGGCGAGATAGGTCGCGGCCTTGTCGAGGTTGCTCTTGACGCTGGTGAGGAGGCATGCCAGGTACTCGACGGGGTAGTTCGCCTTCAGGTAGGCGGTCTGATAGGTGATGAGCCCGTAACCGAACGAATGGCTCTTGGCGAACGCGTAGTCGGCAAACTTCTCGATGATGTCGAACAGCTGCTTACCGAGCAGCTCGCCGTAACCCTCCCTGACAACGCCGGCTTCGAAGGTGACCCGTTCGGTGACCATCATCTCGCGGATCTTCTTGCCGACGGCCTTTCGGAGATTGTCGGCCTCGGCGAGGCTGTAGCCCGCGAACTTCTGCGCCACCCGCATCACACTCTCCTGATAGATCATCAGGCCGTAGGTGTCACCCAGCACCTCCTCGGCGTCGGGATGGAAATAGTCGACGGGCTTACGGTTGTTCTTGCGATCGGCGTAGTCGTAGTGCATGTTGACGCCCATGGGGCCCGGCCGGTACAGCGCAATCAACGCCGCAACATCCTCGAACGAGTTCGGTGCGAGCGCCCGCAGCAGCTGGCGCATCGGCGGCGACTCCAGCTGGAACACCCCGATCGTGTCCCCGCGTGACAGCAACGCAAAGGTCGCCGGGTCGTCGAGCGAGATCTCCTCGACGACGAAATCGGGATCACGCAGACGACGGATCATCTGCTCGGCGTCGGTGATCACGTCGAGGTTGCGCAGCCCGAGGAAGTCCATCTTCAACAGCCCGAGATCTTCGATGCCGTGCATTTCGTACTGCGTCACCACTGGCGCGTCGGCAGGGTCCTGTCCCGATTCCGGCTTGCGCTGGATGGGCACGTAGTCGGTGACCGGATCCTTGGTGATCACCACTGCCGCGGCATGGATTCCGTCGGAGCGCTTCAATCCTTCGAGCCCTCGTGCCACGTCGATGACCCGCTTGAGGTCGTCATCGGAGTCGTACATCGCTCGCAGATCTGCAGCTGCCTTGTACCCCTCGGCATACTTCGGGTCCTGCTCGAAGCAGTATTTCAGCGGCGTATCGCGGCCCATCACCATCGGCGGCATCGCCTTGGCGAGCTTGTCGCCGACGCCGTACGGGTACCCGAGCACGCGCGCTGCATCACGTACCGCGTTGCGGGCCTTGATCGTGCCGAAGGTGATGATCTGCGCCACGTGGTCACGTCCGTAGCGCTCGGCGGCGTAGCGGATCATCTCGTCGCGGTAGCGCGAGTCGAAGTCCATGTCGATGTCGGGCATCGAGATACGGCTCGGGTTGAGGAACCGCTCGAAGAGGAGGTCGTACTTGATCGGATCGAGGTCGGTGATCTGCAAGGAGTACGCCACCGCACAGCCGGCGGCGGATCCTCGGCCCGGGCCGACGCGAATACGCAGGTCGCGAGCGTGCCTGATGAGATCCCACGTGATCAGGAAGTACGACGCGAATCCCATGTCGTTGATGGTCTTCAGCTCGAATGCCAGCCGCTCCTCGACGTCAGCCGACAGGTTGTCACCCCAACGCTTGCGGGCACCCTCGTAGGTGAGATGCCTGAGGTACGCGACGTCGTTCTCGAAACCTTCCGGCACCGGAAAGTCCGGGAGCAGCACCTTGTCGAACTCGATCTCGAGTTCGGCGCGCTCGGCGATCCACAGCGTGTTGTCGCAGGCTGAGGGGAGCTCGCGAAACAGGTACCGCATCTCGGCGGGCGACTTCAGGTAGTGCTCACTGCCCTCGAACTTGAAGCGCTTGGCGTCGGAGAGCAGCGCGCCGGTCTGGACACACAGCAGCGCATCGTGCGATTCGTGGTCGTGCTGGTGTGTGTAGTGGCTGTCGTTCGTGGCGAGAAGCGGCGCACCGATCTTCTTGGCGATCTCGAGCAGCTTCGGATTCGTGTCGCGCTGAGCTTGGAGCCCGTGATCCTGCAGTTCGACGAACAGGTTGTCACGCCCGAAAATGTCCTGTAGGCGTGCCGCCTTGTCGACCGCGCCCTTCTCATCGCCGTTGAGGAGCGCCTGCAGAACCTGGCCGCCGAGGCAGCCGGTGGTGGCGATGAGGCCGTCGGAGTACTTCTCGAGCAGCTCCCAGTCCATCCGAGGCTTGTAGTAGTAGCCCTCCATGAATGCCAGGCTCGACAGCTGGATCAGGTTCTTGTACCCGGTCTGGTTCTCAGCCAGGAGCGTCAGGTGGTAGTAGAGCTTCTTGCCGCCTTCGGTGTCGCCACCCGAGTCGTCGATGCGCCCACGTCTGGTCGGCCGTTCGGCGCGGCTGTCGTAGGCCATGTACGCCTCGGTGCCGATGATCGGCTTGACTCCGTGTCTGTTGCACTCCTTGTAGAAGTCGAGCGTGCCGTACATGTTGCCGTGATCGGTCATCCCGATCGCCGGCATACCGTCGTGCACCGCCTTGGCCACCAGTTCGTCCAAGCGCGCCGCCCCGTCGAGCATCGAGAACTCGGTATGGACATGAAGGTGGGCGAAGGAATCGGTCACGGATCTTTTTTCGTCGGATTACACGGGTGTCGTTCGACAGTAGCGCGTCGGCGGCGTTACCCCTCACGGGTCCTGTCACCGGCGAAGCCGATTCCTCTTGGGTTGGGCTAGAGGTAGGTGCCGGGGCGGTCTTGGGTCTGCTCGCCGGGTTGCGGAGGCATCATCTGGCCGCCGGGGAGTTGGCGCATTTCCTGGAGCTGTTGTCTGGCGGCGAACTGCTGGGCCATCAAGGTCGCCTGGATGCCGTGGAACAGGCCCTCCAACCAGCCGACGAGTTGGGCCTTTGCGATCAGCAGCTCCGACTCGCTCGGCACCTCACCTTCACCGAAGGGCAACGCGAGGGAGTTGAGTTCGTCCTGCAGGTCCGGCGACAACGCCTCGGAGAGCTCCATGATCGAGCGGTCGTAGATCTCCGCCAACCGCTCACGCGACGCCTCGTCGAGCGTCGATCCCCTGACCTCCTCCAGCAACTGCTTCACCATCGACCCGATACGCATCACCTTGGCCGGCGACGTCACCATCTCCTCGGGCTCGGGGCTCTCAGCCGTGGTCGACAAGACACTCGTGGTGACCTCGTCGGGAATGATTGGCTCGGCGCCGTCACTGTCGATCATGGCTGCCTTTCTAGCGGGTATCTCCACGGGGCGTCAGGCCGATGCACCAACCAGCGGGACATTGACCTCGGCCGATGTCAGCGATCCGTGCCGGCACACCAGTTCGAATGGGCCGGAATCGGCGGGATCGTGAAAGCTCACGGGTTCGAATGCCACGAGCGCCACATCGCCCAGACGGGAGCGCACCGCCGGGGCCATCGACGGACCGAACCACTGCTCGTCGAGCGTCTGCTCGCGTGTCGCCACCCAGGCCAGATGACCGACTTCCGCCTCGGCCACCGCAGCCACGTCGTCGACGGCGCCTTTGGTGGCGTGCAGCCATCGGAAACGCCCCTCGCCCGACTGGAAGGCCACGTTCTCCAGCAGTTCGGCCGATGGCATCACGATGCGGTCGCCCACATGGACCTGCCCGTGGTCGGCCGTCACCAGCAGCGTGGTGCCCGAGGGCAGTGTTGCCAACAGGTCTGCCACCAGCGCATCGGCGGCACGCAACTCCGCCTCGTAGTACGGGCCGAAGCCGCGCTCGTGAGCAATCTTGTCGATGCCTCCGTAGTAGCAGTACACGAAGCGCTCCCCCGCTTCGACCTGGCGACGCGCCTCGACGGCGATCGACGACGCAGCGCGCCACCCAACCGGCACGCACCCACGCAGATGCGCTTCACTGAACGCCGAATTCTGCAACTCGGCCGGGCTCACGACCGGCACGGTCTGGCCGAGGAACGGATCGTACGGCTGCACATCGTGCGGAGGGTGGGAACGACGAACGGGTTGGTCGCCCACACACCACCGCAGCACGTTCACGATCTCACCACCGAGCGCCATCCGATATCCGATCAGGCCGTGCTCCGCCGGAGTCAGCCCCGTGGTGATCGAGCACAACGCCGTCGCCGTCGTCGTCGGGGCCACGGTGTGAATCGGACCACCGACCATCGAGACGACCGTGGGAAGGTGCTCGCGATGATCCTGCAGTTGATCCCAACCGAGACCATCGAGCACCAACAACACCACACTGCGAGCAGCACGCACCGGCTCCGGCATCCATTCGGGAAGTCCCGAGGCCCACGATGTCGGGCCCAAGAGCGCCGACACGATCCCTCGCACGTTGGCACCCGCATACTCCGGAATGATCGGGCCCGCCGTCGTCACCTGTGCAGTCCACCACGTCGACGACACCGGCGACAAGCGCTGCGGAAGCCGTGTCCGGGCCGACCACTGAATAGGGTGACGATGTGCGGATCTCCACTCGAGGTGACTATGCCAGCAGGGCCCTGCTGTCATTGGCGTTGCACGGCGATGACGCGGGGCCTACGTCGGTGCGTGACATCGCCGAACGGACAGCGCTCCCCCAGCCGTACCTCGAACAGATCCTCCTCGCCCTGAAGGGTGCAGGGCTGGTGCGCTCCAAGCGCGGCGTGGGTGGCGGGTACATCCTCGCCCGACCGGCCGAGGAGATCCGACTCTCCGAGATCGTGTCAGCGGTCGACGGGCCGATCACGCTCGGCGACTTCGGCCAGCCCCACCAGGACGGCGCGTGCGACCACGAGGGCCAGTGTGTCCTTCTCGGTATCTGGAATCAGGCCGGCGATCACATGCGCACCTACCTCGAGGGCTTCACCCTCGCCGGCATCGCCGACATCGCCCGCGGCGACGCCCCCTGGCCGTAATACTTTCTCGGCCTCACGTCGAGTCGTTGCGTGACGAGCGGGGTCGGCCTCGTCCGGCTCGTCGCTGGCGCTTCCCTCGCCGGTCTGAATCGGGCGCTTCCCTCGCTGGCGCTTGCCTCGCGAGCTGTGACTGTCAGACTTCGGCGGCGGCGAGCCAGGCGGCGAGGTCGGGGGCGAGCGGGCTGGTGAAGGTGACGCGTTCGCCGGTGGCGGGATGAACGAATGCCAACTCGGCGGCGTGGAGGAACGGACGGGTCAGCCCGAGCATCGGGCGACGCTGGCTGTACGTCGGGTCACCCACCAGTGGATGGTTGATCGACGACAGGTGAACACGGATCTGATGCGTACGACCCGTCTCGAGGCGACATTCCAGCCGTGAGACCAACGCCGGGTTCGAGTACGTGCCGACCACCCGATAGTCGGTTCGAGCCGGGCGTCCTGCGGCAACAACCGCCATCCTCAAGGGATCGCCACGGTCGCGACCGATCGGTGCATCGATGATCCCGTGCGGGGCATCGGGTACTCCCCACACCACGGCGTCGTAGCGTCGCGTTGCACTGTGGTCGGCGAACTGGTCGATGAGATGTTCGGCCGCTTCGTCGGAGCGGGCAACAACCAGCAGCCCTGAACTCCCGGCGTCGAGACGATGGACGATGCCCGGCCGGATCGGGTCGTCACCCACCCCTTCGATGTCGGGGTAGCGGGCAAGCAGCCCGCTCACGAGTGTGCCGTCGAGGTTTCCAGCACCGGGGTGCACCACGAGCCCGGCCGGCTTGTCGACCACGATCACCGTGTCGTCTTCGTACACCACCCCGAACTGGACTCCGATGTCAGAGGTCGGTAACACCGGGCCCGGAATGACGCTCGGATCGACTTCGACCTCCTGGCCCTCAACGAGCCGAACCTTGCCCGATGCAGCGGGTTCGCGATCGACGCGAACACCACCTGCGGAAATCATCGCTGCCGCTTCCGCCCGACTGAGATCGCCGATCAATGCAACGATGCGATCGAGTCGTTCACCGGCGAGCGCCGCTGGCACCTGCTCGACAATCACGCCGGCGACCCGCTCTCGGCCTCGGGCTGCGACTCTCCGTCGACCAGTGCTGCTTCGGTGCGTTTGTGAGTACGAGCCGACAAGACACTGCCGAGGATCAACAGTGCTGCTCCGACGTTGACGGCCATGTCGGCGACGTTGAAGATCGGGAACCACTGCAGGTCGATGAAGTCGACCACGGCCCCGTTGAGCCACGCGTCGCCCCGGAACAACCGGTCGATGAGATTGCCGGCAGCCCCGCCGATCAACAGCCCCATACCGACGGTACTGAGTCTGCTCGTCTGATCACGGAGCGACACGAGCAGATACACGATGACGACCGTGGCGACCACACCGATTACCGGCCCCAGCCCGCGCGCCTGTCCGAACGCCATGCCGTTGTTGAACGCCAGGTTGAACCGCAGTGTCCACACGAGATCGATCACTCGATCGGTTCCGAGCGACGTGACGGCCCAATGCTTGGAGAGTTGATCGACAACGACGACAGCGGCGGCGATGGCGACCGGCATACGCCATGCGCCGAGTGAAGGCATCGCGATCAGCGCGGACCGACGCCGCTGACCTTCTCCGCGGCGAGCACCGTCGTCTCGGGGATGGCCTCGAGGCGCTCACGGGAAATCGGCATTCCCGAGATCGCCGAGTAGCCGTAGGTTCCCTGCTCGATTCGAGCAAGTGCAGCGTCGATGTCGAGAATCGTCTGGCGAGCCTGGGTGGAGATCACTCGGTCGAGGTCACGCTGTACCACCATGGTGTCACCCTCGCCACCCTCGTCGTCGAACTGCACATCACCCATCTCGCCGTCTTCGATGATGCTCGTCGCTTCGTCCTCGAGGCGCATTGCCCGAGCGAGTTCGGACTGGCGGCGAGCGAGGAGGTCGTCACGCTGCGCCTTGAGGAACTTCACGTCGAAGTCCTTGGTGTAGGCGATGCCGTCCTTGCTGTGACCGCGAGGAGGTGGGATCTCGAAACGCTCGAACTGGGCGTTGGAGAGCAGCGACGGCGTCATGCTCGTGAGGCTCGGCTTGCGGGCAGGTACTGGGGGCTTCGCCACCGCCTTCGTCACCGGCACCGGCTTCGTCGCAGGTGCGACCTTCTTGGCCGGCGCTGCC
>DASQFE010000711.1:0-3411 GCA_035633295.1 Ilumatobacteraceae bacterium
GAGCGAACCGAGGCCGCCGACGACCGCAGCGGTGAAGACGTTGATGCTCTCGGCTGCGCCGTAGCTGGTGAGGTCGAAGCTCTGGCTGAGATGCACGAACAGTCCGCCGGCGATGCCGGCGACCGCGCCGGACAGCGTGAACGCGGTGAGCTTGACCGGCACGGGTGACACCGAGAATGCCTGGGCCGCGAGCTCGTTCTCCCTCATCGCCACGATCGCCCGCCCCGTGCGACTGTTGCGTACTCCGCGGAGCCCAATGAACACGATTGCCAGCACGATCAGGGTGAAGGCGTAGTAGCGGGTCGGTGTGGAGATGTCGATACGGCCGAAGACGGGGAGTCGCTCGACGCGTTCTTGGGGAATCCAGCCGAAGAACTGGCGATTGAGGAACCACGAGTTCACCGCGAGCGCGAAGACCAGCGTGGTCACCGCAAGGTAGAGCCCTCTGAGCCGGAGTGCGGGAAGGCCCACCACGAACGCGGCCGCAGCACCCGCAACGCCACCCGCCAGCAGTGCGAGGGTGATGTCGACGTTCCACGTGATCGTGCACTTCGCGCTCACCGCCGCGCCGATCGCCACGAACGCCATCTGACCGAGCGAGATCTGGCCGGCCCAGCCGGAGAGCACCACGAGCGAGAGTCCGATCACCGCGAAGAGTGCGACGGCGGTTGCCTTGATGATCTGGTCGGTGCGCAGCATGATCGGGATGAGCACGAGCCCGATCAGGATCAGCGATGCTGTGCCCCATCGCATGAGTCGAACGAGCGGCAACCGGGCGACGGCGGGTCGCAGTGTCCGGATCTCGTCGGCGAGTCGCCATCCGGCTGCTTCGTCGCGATCGGCGCGTCCGTATTGACGACGCTGCAGCAGCAACGAGATCAGTACGGCGGCACCGACGATCGGGGTGACGAGTAGTGGGCTGCTCGCATTCCACGCGACGCCGTATTCCAAGATGCCGAGGGCCACTGCGGCGGTGGCAACGGTCGGCAGATTGCGGAGGCGACCGATCACGAGCGCGGCGAGCGCCTGGACGAGCGCCGTGAGGCTGAGCGCCGCGCCGAGTGGCACCCCGAGGACCCCGGCTCGGAGGAACAGCCCGAGGAACGACAAACCTGCGGCGATCGCCCAGACGAGCGTTGACAGCCAGGCGACCGGAATGCCGAGCATCAAGGCCCGTTCGCTGCGCTCGGCGGATCCTCGGATCGCAGTGCCGATCCGCGTCGACCCGAGGAAGACGGCCACGCCGATCATGGCAAGTGGCGCAACGATCAGCGCGATGAGGTCGTTGGCCGACAGGATGAAGGTGCCGACGGTGACCTTCCAGTCGAACGGTGGGGGAATTCGCTGGGAGGCGGCGCTCTCATCGCCCCACATGCGTGGCACGAGCAGCGCCAGCGCGGCGAGCAGCTGGGCGATGCCGATCGTGGCCACGGTGAGCACGAGCCGCGAGGCCGTGGCGAAGCGTCTGACGAACGCCAATTCGACGATCGCCCCCAGGGCCACTGCGGCAACGAGGCCAACTCCGAACCCGAAGAGGTACGGCAAGCCGGAGAACACGATGAGTCCGACAGCCAACGAGGTCGGGACGAAGCCGAGGTCGGCCTGGGCGAAGTTGATGACGCGATTGGCTCGATAGATCAGGGCCAAACCGACAGCGAGGAGTGCGGTGAGCAGCCCGAGAACGACGCCGCGGATCCACGCGCCGGTGGGCATGCCGAAGAAGACGAGTTGCACAGCAACGAGACCCAGAGCCGGAGCAAACTGCACCGCCAGCTGTTTGAGTTTCGTGGCTCCCCAGCCATTGGTGGACATCCCCATGTCGAGGAGCGAACCTAGCCCGGTCGCCACCTGTGGTGACGGATCGGACGGCCGCTCGGCCGGAACGGGGGACGGCTGGGGTCAGTGACGAATCATTTTGATCGGTGTCTGTCGTGGCGGCGTCGGCTTGATCGGTGTCACCTTGGTCGGGGTCGCCTTCATCGGCGGGCGGTTGTACGAAACGGTGGTCGGAGGAGGTGCCATGACACCGACCGTACGCACGGCATGTTGCGGGTCGATTTCGCCGCAGTGAACAGGTTGTGCGGCCGGGTGGCCGAAGTGTGCAAGGATCTCGATCGCCCTGGGGAGGGCAGTTGGGTTATGTGAACTCGGTGCAGTTTCAGGGGGGAAGGGTTCCAGATGACGGACACGATCGAGCGCAGTGGCGCGTCGGGGAGCAAGGGGTTGAAGGCAGGTGCACTCGGCTTGGTCGCCACCACGGTGATCGCGGTTGCCTCGACGGCCCCTGGCTACTCGCTGGCGGCAGGAATCGGCGGCATCAACGAAGCCGTCAGTCTGAAGGCGCCGTTCATCATGCTGTTCGCGTTCGTGCCGATGGGATGCATCGCCGCCGCGTTCTTCTACATGAACAAGGCCGACGCCGACTGCGGAACCACGTTCGCCTGGGCCACCAGGGCTTTCGGGCCATCGGCGGGTTGGCTGGGGAGCTGGGGCCTGATCGTGGCCGACCTTCTGATCATGCCGAACCTCGCCGGCGTGTCGGGCCAATACCTGCTGTTGTTGTTCGGCATGGAGGACGCTGCGGCCAACGCCGTGTACGTGACCATTCTGGGATCGCTGTTCATCATCGCCATGTGCTGGATCTGCTGGAAAGGGATCGAACTCTCCGCCCGCACACAGGTCGCCCTGCTCAGCACCGAACTTGCCATCCTCAGTGTCTTCGCCGTTGTTGCGATCACTCGAGCCTTCGGCGGAGTCACCAAGACCGTCGATGGGGTCACCTACGAATCGGTCACGCCATCGCTGTCGTGGTTGACGCCCGGTGGGCTGTCGACCTCGGCGATCACCGCTGGATTGGTGATCGCCGTGTTTGCCTACTGGGGCTGGGACACTGCGGTATCGGTCAACGAGGAGTGCGAGGACTCCAACCGGACCCCCGGAGTCGCCGCCGTGCTGTCGGTGTTCATCCTGCTGGCGATCTACCTGCTCATGGCCTTTGGCACCCAGGCGTTCCTCGGCCCGGAGTTCGTGGTGGCCAACAGCGACGATGCGATCTATGCCGTCGGAAAGGAGGCGCTCGGCGGGTTCTTCAACTCGCTGTTGATCATCGCCATTCTCACCTCGGCTGCCGCAAGTTGCCAGACCACCATCCTGCCGGCCACCCGCAGCATGCTCAGCATGGGAGCCCACGAAGCCGGCCCGTCGGTGTTGTCACGAATCGACCCCCGAACGCTCACCCCGAAGTGGAGTACCTGGTTCTTCGGGGCTGTATCGGTCGGCTGGTTCATCCTGCTGGTGGTGATCTCGGAGAACTCCGACACCGACGCATACGGTGCGTCGATCGCCGCAGTCGGGCTGGCGATCGCCTTCTACTACGGCCTCACGGGGTATGCGTGTGTCTGGTACTACCGG
>DASQFE010000712.1:0-1505 GCA_035633295.1 Ilumatobacteraceae bacterium
GGGAAAGTAGTGGTTGCTCTCGACGACGACGGTGTCATCGGACTGAGCGATGATCGTGCCATTCCATGTTGCTGTTGCCATGTGCAAGACAACGCTTGCAACCCGATCGATGTTCCCTCCGTACACATCGATGCGGGGGAACCAATGCCTCGAGATGTCAGGGGGCGATGGCGTTGCCGGGGAGATTCCCGTCGGGGTGCAGCGCGCTCTGGAACCGCCGCATACCGGCGAGCCAACGATCGCGGTCGGTGGCCTTGCGTTCGACATAGGTGGCCACCTCTGGGTGAGGCAGCACGAGGAAGCGTTCGTCGCGGATCGCCTCCAGGCAGAGTGCTGCGACATCGGCGGGGTCGAGTACGCCGTCGCCACTGGCGACTCCACCCTCGAGGGTCGTTGTCTGGTCAGCGTTGCCCGAGTCCTCGACGGCGCGCTGGTTGTCGGGACTGTTGGCCACGATGTTCGTGGCGACGGCTTGCGGGCACAGCACCGAGACCCGGATGCCCTGGTGGTAGTGGGAGATCGCCAGCCATTCGGCCAGCGAGATCGCAGCCGCCTTTGTCATGGAGTAGGTCATCGAACCGATCTGGGTCAACAGACCGGCGGCCGACGCCGTGTTCAGGAGGTAACCCTCGCCCCGGGCGATCATCGACGGCAGCACGGCCCGAGCCGCGTAGATGTGGGCCATGCAGTGGACTTCCCACATCGCCTGGATCGCAGTGTTCGAATCCTCGAGGCCGGCGGCGGTGACGAAACCGGCGTTCGATACGAACAGGTCGATCGGGCCATGGGCATCGAGGGTTGACTCGACCATCTGGCGGATCGCATCCTCGTCGCGCACGTCGATGGCCACCGCGGTGCCGCCGATGTCGTTGGCCACCCGCTCGGCTTCGCCGCCGTTCAGGTCGGCAACGACCACGTGGCGAGCGCCGGCAGCGTGGGCCGCACGGGCGATGGCCTCGCCGATCCCCGATCCGGCTCCGGTGACGACAACGATGCGATCTTCGAGTTCCATGCGTCGCACCGTAGACGCCGCTGCGCTCAGTCTGAGAGCCGATGCAGCTCGTGATCGGCAGAGACCGTCACGGTGCAGGCATCGCCAACTGCGAGCGGTGAGACCTCGGGCCCGGCGTCGGCGTCGGCGTCGATCTCGGTGCTGTCGGCGAGTCGGACTCGGTATCTCCAGGCGGCACCGAGGTACCGGCGGGCCGTCACGACGGAGTTCCCGCCGTGCAACACGGTGAGGTCGTGGGGGCGAGCCATCACCACGTGGCCCGACTCACCGGGGAGGAATGACGCTTCGCCCAGGAACTGGGCCACGAACCGATCGACTGGTCGCTCGTACACCTCCACGGGTCGACCGATCTGTAGCACTCGTCCGGCCGACATCACCGCGACCCGATCTCCGAGACTCAGGGCCTCCTCGCGATCGTGCGTGACCAGAACTGCGGCCGCCTTGCGTTCGCGAAGAGCAACGACGATGTCGCTTCGTACGTCGTCGCGCAGCC
>DASQFE010000713.1:0-3043 GCA_035633295.1 Ilumatobacteraceae bacterium
GACGACCGGGTGGCGGTGCTGTTTCCATCAGGCGACCGTCGTGCCCGAGCCGGCGGGCGAGGCTGCCGCTGTGGCCAGAGTGGGCCGCCCCGTCACCCAGACCGACGTCGAGGCGTCGCTGCGTGCGGCCGGTGTGACGTCGGGCTCGACGGTGATCGTGCACTGCTCACTGTCCGAGCTGGGATGGGTGGTCGGCAACGCGGTCGCGGTGGTTCGTGCATTGCGGTCGATCGTCGGCGACGATGGCACGCTCGTGATGCCGGCCCAGACGGGGCTCAGCGACCCGTCGCATTGGCAGGCTCCGTCGGTGCCGGAGAGTTGGTGGCCGACAATCCGGGCGAACTGGCCGGCGTTCGACCCGATGAGTACACCGCTGCGAGGGATGGGGGCGGTCGCTGAGTGCTTCGCTCGACTGCCAGGTGTGGTGCACAGTGGTCATCCGGCGGTCGGGTTCATCGCGCAAGGACCACGAGCCGAAGAGTTGATGAGCTCGCACGATCTGGTCGATGGCCTCGGGGATCGATCGCCACTGGCGAGGCTCGAAGCGGCCGGGGCGGACATCGTGCTGATCGGCGTGGGCCATGGCAACAACACCGCACTCCACCTCGCCGAAATGCGTGCGCTGGGCGCTGAGGCACCGAGGAGACGAGATGGTGTTCCGATGTTGGTCGACGGCCAGCAGCGTTGGGTGGAGTACTCCCACGTCGACTTCGACGAAAGCGACTTCGTGATGCTCGGCGATGCCTACTCCGCCGCAGGCGGGACCGAGATGAGGGCTTCGCTCGGCGCCGGCGAGATCCGACGCCTGCCGATGCGCGAGCTGATCGACTTCGCCATCGGCTGGATCGCGGAGCATCGACTGCAACGACTCTGACACGAGCAAGGCAGCACACTTCTGCGCCCGATATCACGTACCACTCAGCGCCTGACGCGCTACACCGCGGCCCAAGCGCGAGGTCACAGTTTCACGGGCATGTTGGCCCTTCCGTGAGTGAGCTCTTGAGCGCTCTGCCCGACGAGCTATGCGCTCATGAGCCCGGTGTCGGCAGATCCGGTTGCCGCGGTCATGGGGTGGGGCCGCCTCCGGCATCAGCCCAGAGCTGGAGAATGAGGGAGGTCGGGTCGGGGTCGTCAATGTCGAGTTGGAGGAGTTCTCGATCGGCGTCGATGACCGTGATTGCGGGGTGGGTTGCGCAGAGTCCCTCGAGGCGGTCTTTGTTGTCGAACATGTCGGTGCTGTCGAAGCCAAGGGTGACGGAGCTGCCGGCGATCTCGATCGTCGGCAGTGGCCAGACGATGTCATCGACGACAGCTTCTTCGTCGACATCGTCGCCGTGGTTGTGATCGTCGGTTCTGTGGCCGCTTGCGATGGTCTCTCCGTCGTCGTCGGGTACGAGGCGGGGGTGTGTGCGGCGGAACCAGTCATGGATGTCGGGGTTGAGTCGGCTCCAGCGGGCGTACAGGTTGTCGAAAGCCGCTTCGACTGTCGGCTCACCTCGGTGGCGGAGCAGCAACTCGATCAGTCGCGCTTCGCGCGGTACATGCCAGGAGACTTGTCCGGGTCGTCGACGGATCAGCTTCGCGAGGTGGGCTGCAGCGACGTCGATGTCGTCGAGGTCACCGTAGGCGCCCAGCATCTCTTCCGCGGTCTCTCGCAGTGGCGCCGACCGGTCGTTCAGCCAGTTGTGCCATACGGGTCGAAGATCGCCGCCCCACAGCTGCGACGCGGCAGCGAGCGCCGAGGCTCGGACCGCCGTAGATGCGCTGAGGATCAGTTCGTCGAGAACCTCGCGCAGCTCGAGGTCGGCTTCGGCGTGCCCGAGCAGCGCTACCGCACTCGCGGCCACAGCGTCGTCACGTTCCGCCAGCCGCAGCAACTCGTCGCGCACCTCCGGTGCCAGCGGCGCCGGGAGTAGCCGGACGAGTCCGAGCGCGCGCTCGGCGGCGTACCCGCCCGTGGCCAACACAGCGAGAAGGTCGTCAACGGCGAACGACGCCGGCGTCGCTGTCAGCTCAGCGACACTGCACCGGTCCAGCGCACACCCGACGAGTTGCGCGGCCCGTTCCGAATCGCGAGCAGCGAGCCTCAACACGCCGCGCTCAGAGCCCGGCGTGTTGAACGCTGCGCAACCGAACACGAACCAGCCAGCGCCTCTGTCGCCAGGATCCTGGTCGGCGATGATCCGATGCAACGCGTCGAGCGTGGCGGTGCCGCCGATCGCCTCGGCACGGCGACGAGCTGGTCCACGGTTCGCGTTGCGTTGCCAGTCGGTGATCACTCCGGCCAGAACACGACGGTCAGCAACTTCGACGAGGTCCAGGAACTCGACACCGGCAACGCCAACACCGGCTCGCTTCAGCGCGCTCAACGGGCGCAGCACGGCTGCCTCGCGCGGAGACTTCGTCGACGCAACCATCAGCCAGTCGTCAGCTACCCGCAACGTCAACTCCGAGCGCAGCTGGCTCAACGCCGTCACCGCAGCGTCGATGTCCCCCGGCTCGGCAACACTGACTGCGAAGCGATGCGGTGTCGTCTCGTCGACATCAACGAGAGGATCGTGACGTCGTCGACGAAACACCATCAGACCAGTATCACCCAGCCCACACGTCCCCAACGGCCCCAGTCCGTCATCGAACACACCGACACCCACGAAGCAGATCCACCGAATACGCGGGCCGACAGTCCAGTCCTCAGCGCAACATAACGCGACCGCCGTAACCCGGTCGCCGACGCAACGCTCGCGCCGCATCACGGCCCAAGCCGCGCACTGCATAATCCCGGAGACCAACGCCCCACCAACCACGGTCGGTGATCGCGTTGCGAGCGGGAGTTCGACACCGCCGACCTGACCGAGTGCGCCAGAACTCGTGCGCGGATCGGTGCGTTCTGGCTTGCGATTATCGGTCGGAGCCAGCCAGCTGATCGGGCGATCGATACGTGCCGATCTTTCTCGGGTTTTCCTCGCGGAGACGCTCGTTGATTTGCGTGCCCCTCGGCCGCCGTGTGGACACGTTTCGGCGTGCGACAGACTGAACCCATGTC
>DASQFE010000714.1:0-5435 GCA_035633295.1 Ilumatobacteraceae bacterium
ACCTGGTTCTCCTGGTAGCGGTTGGAGAACAGCACGAGCACGGCGCCGCCCATTCCGGCGAATGCACCCGACATCAACATGCCGATGTAACGCATCTTGTGGACCGACACACCGAGCGAGTCGGCCGCCGACGGGCGCTCACCTGAGAACCGCAGCCGCAGGCCGATCCGCATGTGCCACAGCAGGTAGGTGATCCCGAAGAAGAGTGCCATGGTGATGACAACGTCCCAGGTCACCGCGGTCGTCAGGCCCCTCACCAACCCGGCGCCGTCGGCGATGATGAACCAACCCCGCTCCTCGAACCATCCGAGTACGTCGGGGCTCTGCCAACCGAAGAGGTCGCCGCCCGACAGGAACGGCACGGTGAACGCCCCGATGTCACCCTTGTTGCCCGGCGACGACGTGACCGAGCCGCCCTGCACACCTTCGAACAGTTCACTCGCCATGAACCGGGCGATACCGGGAGCCAAGAGGTTGATCGCCACGCCGGCAACGATGTGGTTGACGCCGAAGGTGGTGGTGGCAAGGCTCATCAGCAGACCGAAGAGCATCCCGCCGAAGATCCCTCCGGCCAGCGCCATCCAGGGCCCGAACTCCCAGCCCCACCAGCCGGCGAAGATGGTTCCCATCACCATCATTCCCTCGATGCCGATGTTGATCGTGCCGCTGCGTTCGGCAACGAGTCCGGCGAGGCCCGCCAGAGCGATCGGTGCCGCGGTTCGAAGGCCGGCGCCGACGGTGCCGCTGGAGGTGAGGTCGGAGTTGTCGGCGATGAGACGTGCCGTGGACATCACGGCGATCCCGATCATGACCAGGGCGAAGATTCGC
The DNA here is from genome assembly GCA_035633295.1 of Ilumatobacteraceae bacterium. Taxonomy (GTDB): domain Bacteria; phylum Actinomycetota; class Acidimicrobiia; order Acidimicrobiales; family Ilumatobacteraceae; genus Sva-07. The sequence continues at coordinate 829 of DASQFE010000714.1, forward strand.
CAGCGCGTCGAATGGAGCAACGATGGCCGATCCTGGGGCTCGACCGGTGTGGTTTCGGCCGTGGTCGTCATGATGTTGCTCCGATCGGCATCTGCGGCGCGAGCGGCGGCGGACGTTCGTCTCTGGTCGCCGACGCCGCCGCGGCAACGGCAGCAGCGTCGTTGCGGCGGCGCACGACCTCGTACGCAATGACGGCCGAGAGCAGGAACGTGCCCTGCATGATCCTGCCGATCTCCGGCGGGATGCCGAGGGGTCCGAGGCGCTGCGTGGCTCGCTCGATCGTCGCCCACACGAGTGCTGCAGCCGCAATGCCCACGGGGTTGTTGCGGCCGAGCAGTGCGATCCCGAGCCCGGTGAATCCGATCGTCGTCGGGAATGCGTCGCCGTACTTCAGGAAGCTCGGATCCGCGAGGAGGAACGGCAGCCCGATCATTCCGGCGACGGCCCCCGACATGAACAGCGTGATGAGGACCATGCGTTTGGGGTTGACACCAGCGGACAGCGCTGCGTCGGGGTTCATTCCGGACAGGCGGAGCTCGTAGCCGAAGAGGCTGCGGTTGAGCAGCACGTGGTAGGCGATTCCCAGTGCGATGGCGAAGGGGAGGAATCCGAACAGTTCGACACCGGGGGCGAAGTTGAAGCCGAACAGCTCGAAGATCCGGTTGAGCGGCGGGAGCTGAGCTGAATCCGGCATCACCTTCGTCTGGGCGACCAGGCCGCCGTTCTCGCTGTCGCGGAACACCTCGTTGAGCAGGAACGCACCGAGGCCGACGGCGATGTAGTTCAGCATGATGGTGGCGACGACGACGTTGACGTTGCGGGTGACGTTCAAGATCGCAGCGATGAGCGCCCAGGTGCCGCCAACGGCGACGGCGACGAGGAAGATGAACGTCACGTGGAGTGGCGGCGGAAGGCTGACCTGAGCGCCCGCCCACCCTGCGACGAGTGCAGCGAGGAGGTACTGGCCGTTCGAGCCGATGTTGAACAGGTTCATTTTGAAGCCGATGGCGACCGCCACGCCGGCGATGTAGTACGGAACGGCGGTGTTCACGATGATGACGACCGACTGCGTGGAATCGATGGTCTTCCACATCTCCCGGAACGCCTCAACGGGGTCGTTGCCCGAGATGAGCAGCGCGAGCGACGAGACGAGGATTGCCACCCCTGCCGCAAAGAGCGGGGCGAGCGAGGCCCTCCAGATCCGTTCGAACATCAGTGTGCCCCCGCTTTCGCTCCGGTCATGTACGAACCGAGTTCGGCCGGCGTGACCGTCGCCGGGTCGACCTCGGCGACCACCCGTCCTCGCAGCATGACGAGGAGACGGTCGGACAGCCCGATCAGCTCTTCGAGATCGGCCGAGATCAAGACGGTGCCGAGTCCTGCTGCTCGGGCGTCACGCAGGATGTCCCAGATCACCGCCTGCGCGCCGACGTCGACGCCCCGCGTCGGATGGGAGGCGATGAGCACCTTGGGTTCTGCGGTCATCTCACGGCCGACGACGAGTTTCTGCTGGTTGCCGCCCGAGAGCGTGAACGCCGGCACGTCGATGCTCGGGGTCCGGACGTCGAACTCGTCGACGATCGTTTCGGTCTGCTTCTTGGCTCCTGCCACGTTCATCCACGGGCCCTTCGCGTACGGCGGGCGATGCTGGTGGCCGAGCGCTGCGTTCTCCCACACGGTGAACGGCATCACGAGCCCGTCCTTCTGGCGGTCCTCGGCGATGTACCCGATGCCGCTGTCGCGCCGCTCGCGTGTCGACAGCTGGGCGATGTCGACGCCATCGACGACGATCGTGCCCGACGATGGCGTGAGTCCGACGATGGCCTTGACGAGTTCGCTCTGGCCGTTGCCCTCCACTCCGGCGATGCCCACGATCTCGCCGCGGTGCACCGCGAAGCTCACGTCGTCGACGACGTTGCGTGCTCCGGCCTCCGGGTTGGCGACCGTGAGCTCTCGGAGCTCGATCGCGATGACGTCGGTGACCGTGCGCTCGCGGGTCTCCGGCGTCGGGAGTTCGCTACCGACCATCAGCTCGGCGAGTTGGTGTGATGTGACGGCGCTCGGATCGGGGATCTCGGCGACCGTCTTGCCTTGGCGGATCACGGTGATCGCATCGGCGTGCTTGAGTACTTCGTCGAGCTTGTGGGAGATGAACACGATCGTCGCGCCCTGGGCGGTGAGTTCGCGCAGCGAGGTGAACAGCTCGTCGACCTCTTGGGGTACGAGCACCGCCGTGGGTTCGTCGAGGATCAGGATCTTGGCGCCGCGGTACAGGACCTTGAGGATCTCCACACGCTGCTTGTCGCCGACGCCGAGCTCGGAGATCAGTGCGTCGGGGTCGACCTCCAGGCCGTACTGCTTGCCGAGCTCGGCGATCCTCGAGCGGGCAGAGCGGATGTCGAGCGACACCGCGGTGCCGGGTTCCTGTCCGAGGACGATGTTCTCCCAGACGGTCAGGTTGGCTGCCAGCATGAACGCCTGGAACACCATCCCGATGCCCTCGGCGATGGCGTCCTTCGGCGAGGAGAAGACCTCTTCCTTACCATTGACCGTGATGGTCCCCTCGTCGGCCTTGTGCGCTCCGTAGAGCGTCTTCATCAGCGTCGACTTGCCGGCACCGTTCTCGCCGACGATGGCATGCACGCTGCCCGCACGTACGGTCAGGTTGACGCCGTCGTTGGCGACCACGCCGGGAAATCGCTTCACGATGTCGGTCAGCTGGATCACGATCGGCGTCGAGTCGGGCGGGCGTTCGTCGACGTTGTCGTCCGTGCCGTTGGAGTTCGCCCCGTCGTCACTCATCGGGTGATTTCTAGTCGATCGGCGCACCTCGCGAGGAAGGCACGGGAGACGATCCTGTGCCGGGACGCGACGATGCCCGCCCGGTGTGAGCCGAACGGGCATCGTCCGAAGTGTCGACGGCGACACCGTGAGGCGTGTTCGTCGTCAGTTCATGTCAGCTCAGGGAGCCGTCGGGACTTCGATCTCGCCCGAGATGATCTGCTCCTTGAAGGCGTCGAGCTGGTCGGCGATGTCGTCGACGAAACCACCCGAGGTGGAGTAGCCGACACCGTCGACGGAGAGGTCGAAGGTCTGGACGCCGGCGGCGTCACCGCCTTCGCAGACGACCTTGATCGTCTCGAACGTCGCAACGTCGACCTTCTTGAGCATCGAGGTCAGGATGTAGGGCTGCAACTCCGGCGACACCAGTTCGTACTGGTCGGAGTCGACACCGATGGCCCACACGGTTCCCGGCTCGCCGGCTTCGGCGGCGGCTTCGAACACGCCGAGGCCGGAGCTACCAGCGGCGGCGTAGATCACGTCAGCGCCCTCTTGGTACTGCGCCGCTGCGATCTCCTTGCCCTTGGCTGCATCGTTGAAGCCGCTGAAGTCCGGCGGCTGCGTGATGTAGCTGGCCAACACCACGATGTCGGGGTTCACGGCCTGCGCACCTGCGGTGTAGCCGGCCTCGAACTTCTTGATGAGGTCGTTCTCGACACCGCCGATGAAGCCGATCGTGCCGGTCTGGCTCTTGAGCGCAGCTGCGGCGCCGACCAGGAAGGAGCCCTGCTCCTCGGCGAAGACGAGCGATGCCACGTTCGGGGCTTCGACGACGGAGTCGACGATGGCGAAGGTGGTGTCGGGGTTGGCGGCCGATGCCTCGGTGATGGCGTCACCGAAGAGGAAGCCGACGCCGAGCACGAGGTCGTTGCCCTCGTCGACGAGGCCTTGGACGCGCTGGGCGCGGTCGCCGTCGCCGGTCGGGGTGGACTCGCTGGCGGTGACGCCGAGTTCGGCGACGGCCTGGTCGAGTCCGGCTCCGGCGGCGTCGTTGAACGAACGGTCGCCACGGCCGGTGATGTCGTAGACCACGCCAACGGCGCAGTCGCCCTCGGCTGCGGCGTCGGTGCCCTCGGTCGTTGCCTCGGTGCTCTCGGTCGTTGCCTCGGTGCTCTCAGGCGCCTCGGTTGCTTCGGTTTCGGTTGCCTCGCTGGTTGAGCTTGCATCGTCGTCGCTGCCACACGCGGCCAGGCCGAGCGCAGCGACAACGCCGATGAGGAGCAGTTTCTTGCTCTTGATCATGTTCTCCCCTTCAGGATGATTGTTGGTTTGGTACATGCCCGCCCACCGCCGTCGGCGGTGACCGTGTTCACGTACGCGAGAGGTTACCCGCTGGTAGGTGGGCGCGGGTACCATCGGTTGTGACCGGCGTGTGAACAGCTCGATCCGCGTGACACGAACCGACAGCGAGGTGCCGCTCTGACGGAGTGCGGCACCCGTATCGTGGGGACACTGTGTCGAACCAGCCAACTCCTCGACGCCGCCACAGTCGGCGGCGTTACGCCGTGCGACGGGCTGCCGCGCTCGTTGTGGTGCTCGTGGCCGGCTTCGGGCTGGTCCGTGTGGTCGGTTCGATCACAGCGGGAAGTGAAGGTGTCGCCGATGCCGACGGATCGGAGGTCATCGATGGGGCGCCCGTCACCGTCGACGATGCCCCGACGACTGATTCGCCAGAGTCGAACGCCACTGTGGCGGCCAACACCGTTCCCGTCGAGCCAGAGTCCACCGGGCCGCCGTCGCCCGACAATCCGTCGAAAGTGTTCATC
>DASQFE010000715.1:0-5683 GCA_035633295.1 Ilumatobacteraceae bacterium
CAGAGCCGCCGACCTCAAGGGCTACCAATACTCGCGCGACGATGTTGATGCCCGCAGCCTGGCCAACAGTTACGCACAGATGCTCGGAACCATCTTCACCCACGAGATGAAGCCGATGGAGGTCGAGATCCTCGTGGCCGAGGTGGGTCTCGAGGCCGACGGAGATCAGATGTTCCACATCCTCTATGACGGCACCGTGATGGACGAACGTGACCATGCCGCGATCGGGGGCGACGCCGAGACCATCAGCACGCGTCTCGCCGAAACCTGGACCGACGGCCTCGACCGTGCCGCCGCGATTGCGTTGGGCCTGAAGGCGCTGGGAGGACCCGACCGGGAAGTCGCGCTCGACGATCTCGAAGTCGCCGACCTGGCGCGAACCAACGGCCGGCGCTGCTTCCACCGCCTCAGCGTCGCCGACCTCTCCTGAAACTCCGGTTTGCGGGAGCTTTCTGTTGGACCGTCCCAATGGTTCTGTCACGCAAACCGGATGGGGGCGGCACAGACCGGGAATTGCGGGTGAATGAGAGGGCGTAGGGTGGCGGTGTGGTGGCGATCGACGTCAACAGTGACCTGGGGGAGTCCTTCGGGGTCTGGCAGTTGGGCGACGACGCTGCGATGTTGGAAATCGTCACGAGCGCCAATGTGGCGTGCGGGTTTCACGCGGGTGATCCGAGCGTGCTGCGGGCGGCCTGTGCCCGAGCGGTCGAGTGTGATGTGGCGATCGGCGCCCAGGTGGCGTACCCCGATCTGATCGGGTTCGGTCGGCGGCACCTCGACATGGCACCCGCAGAGCTCCGAGATGCAGTTCTCTACCAGCTCGGTGCGCTCGACGCCTTCGCTCAGGTCGCTGGGTCGGAGATTGCATACGTCAAGCCCCACGGGGCGCTCTACCATGCTGCCGCAACCGACCCGATGCTCGCTCGTGCGGTCGTCGACGCTGCAGCGGAGTACGACCCGTCACTGGCAATCCTCGGTCTGCCCGACTCCGAGCTGCTCCGCGCTGGCGATCGTGCCGGCCTCGAAGTCGTCGCCGAGGCATTCGCCGATCGGGCGTACCGGCCCGATGGCGGCCTCGTGTCACGTCGGGAGCCTGGCGGCGTCCTCACCGACCCCGACGAGGTGGCGCAGCGCGCAGTCCGGATCGCCGTCGACAACGAGGTTGTCGCCATCGACGGCACCATCGTGAGTGTCAGGGCGCGTTCGATCTGCGTGCACAGCGACACGCCCGGCGCAGTCGCACTGGCGCGTGCCGTGCGCTCGGCACTCGACGCTGCGGGTGTGGGCGTCTACCGTTTCACCGACTAGAACCTGTCTGCACTGACCGATGATGCAACGTCGTTCGTATGGCCCGACGGCCTGGATGCTCGACGACGTGGCCGATCCCGCCGGCCTGGCGCTGAGGATCTCGGCGGCGTCGCTGAGTGGAGTTCGCGAGGTGGTTCCCGCCGAGTCGACCGTGGTCGTCGTGTGCGAACGAAGCGACGCGGCGGTGGTCGGTGACCACCTCGATGCCATCATCACCAGCGACGCCATCCTCCTGAGATCACTCGTCGTCGACCAGGCCGACCTGTTCACGGTCGAGGTCGTCTACGACGGCGACGATCTCGGCCTGGTGGCTGACGCCACAGGGCTGAGTATCGATGAGGTGATCTCCCGGCACGTAGCGGGCCACTATCGAGTTGCGTTCTGCGGGTTCAGCCCCGGGTTCGCGTACTTGGCGGGACTCGATCCGATGCTGCATCTGCCGCGACGCACCGCCCCGCGAACCCGGGTTCCAGCCGGAGCCGTTGCCATCGCGGCGGGATACAGCGCTGTCTACCCCGGAGTGTCGCCTGGTGGCTGGCATCTCATCGGCACCGCCACCTCCACCATCACGGCGACCCTGTGGGACACCCACGCCGATCCACCTGCCGCCCTTTGGCCTGGGCGAATCGTCCGCTTCCGACAGGCCGAGGCGTGACCCCACCCGCGCTACGGATCATCGAGCTCGGCCGCTCGACGACCCTGCAGGACCGCGGACGGGTCGGTCGGGCCAACCTCGGTGTGCCCGGTGCGGGGGCCGTCGACCGCCCGACTCACGACCTCGCGAATCGGCTCGTCGGCAACGATGCCAAGGCAGCGTCGATCGAGACGAACGGAGGCCTGGTCATCGAAGCAGTCCGATCGCTCATCGTGGCCGTCGACGGCAACCGTCACACCCTCGCAGCCGGCAAGCGTCTGCGGGTCGACGGCGACGGCGACCGGATGTGGACCTACGTCGCTGTGCGAGGTGGCATCGACGTGGACCCGGTCCTCGGGTCGCGCAGCCACGACACGCTGGCGGGCATCGGGCCGGCGCCGATCGAGGTTGGCGTCGAACTTCCCGTCGGCCCCGATCCCGGCACCGAGCTCCCGACCGATCACGCACCAGTTCGTCGTCGCGCCCCCGTGGTGCGGCTGTGGCCGGGTTCACGGAGCGACCGCTTCGTCGATGCGATGGGCACGCTCGTCGGCGAGCGATGGACGGTGTCGGGTTCTGTCAGCCGTGTCGGCGTGCGTCTCGAGCCGGGCGAGTTCATCCCGGCGTCTGACCGACGCCTCGCCAGTGAAGGCATTGTCGACGGAGCGATCCAGATCACGCCGGCCGGCGAACCGATCGTGATGTTGGCCAACCATCCGACCACCGGCGGCTACCCAGTCGTCGCCGTCGTCGAACCGGACGATTTGGCCATCGTGGCGCAGTCGCTCCCCGGCACCATCTTGCGATTCGTCAGGGCCTGAGCAAGCACGCATCGATCCAGCTGGTTAGGTTGCCGGTGATGGAGCGGCGCATCTACGGACTCGAGAACGAGTACGGTGTCACCTGCACGCTGCGGGGCCAGCGGCGTCTCAGCCCCGACGAAGTCGCCCGCTACCTGTTCAGGCGGGTGGTGTCGTGGGGGCGTAGCTCGAATGTGTTCCTCCAGAACGGCGCCCGGCTGTATCTCGACGTGGGCTCACATCCCGAGTACGCAACGCCCGAATGCGACTCGCTCTACGAGCTGATCGTGCACGACAAGGCCGGCGAGCGCATCCTCGAGCAGTTGGTCGAGTCGGCTGAGCAGCGCCTCGCGGAAGAATCGATCCGCGGGACGATCTACCTGTTCAAGAACAACACGGATTCCGCCGGCAATTCGTACGGCTGCCACGAGAACTACCTGACCAGCCGTGACGACGACCTCGGCCACTACGCCGAGGTGCTGATCCCCTTCCTGGTCTCGCGTCAGATCTACGCCGGCGCCGGCAAGGTGCTGCAAACGGCCAGGGGAGCGACGTATTCGATCTCCCAGCGTGCCGAACACATCTGGGAGGGCGTGTCGTCGGCGACCACCCGCAGCCGGCCCATCATCAACACACGCGACGAGCCCCACGCCGACGCCGAGAAGTACCGGCGACTCCACGTGATCGTCGGCGACTCGAACATGAGCGAGTACACCGGGTTCCTCAAGGTCGGTGCTGCAGCCTGCCTGCTGCGGATGCTCGAAGACCCCAACGTCGTGCTGCGCGACATGACGCTCGAGAACCCGATCCGGGCCATCCGCGAGATCAGCCACGACATCACGTGCCGTCGAACCGTGCGCCTCGCCAATGGGCGCGAGGTGTCGGCTCTCGACATCCAGCGCGAGTACCTCGATCGCGCACTGCGCTACGCCGACTCGCAGGGCTTCCCCCCGCTCGAGCAGAAGGCCCTGGAGATGTGGGAACACTGCATCACCACGATCGAGAAGGACCCGTTGCTCCTCGACCGCGAGGTCGACTGGGTGATCAAGTACAAGCTGCTCGAGGCGTACCGGGCCCGCCACGATCTCCCGTTCGGACATGCCCGGGTCCAGCTGCTCGACCTGCAGTATCACGATGTCTCGCGCGCTCGCAGCCCGTTCTACAAGCTGCAGGATCGCGGAATGATCGAGCGGATCTGCACCGATGACGACATCGTGCAGGCCATCGACGTTCCGCCGCAGACCACCCGCGCCCGACTGCGGGGCGATTTCGTGAAGCGGGCCAAGGAACGCAAACGTGATTACACGGTCGATTGGGTGCATCTCAAGCTCAATGACCAGGCGCAACGCACCGTTCTGTGCAAAGACCCGTTCAAGAGTCGCGACGAACGCGTCGAGCGCCTCATCGAGTCGCTCTGACAAGACGGCTCACCGCCGAGATTGTCGTGCCGGTGATGCTGTCGACCGTGCGGCGGTTACCGTTGGTGTCTCGTGACCTCGGAGACCACCATCCCGCGCCCGGCCGACGAGCCTGACGACGTCCCCAATACGGCACCCGTTGCAGAAAAGTCGCCGTCGGGCGCGCGGGCGCTCTTCGACTGGGTCGTCGTCATTGCCGTCGCCCTGCTCGTTGCGTTCGTCGTGCGCACCTTCGTGCTCGCCCATTTCGTGGTCGAGGGGTCATCGATGTACTCCACGTTGGAAACCGGCGACAGGGTGTTCGTCAACAAGTTGTCGTATCGCCTCCACGATCCCAATCGGGGCGATGTCGTCGTACTCCACCAGATCACCGGGGCCTCCGAACGTGACCTGATCAAGCGGGTCATCGCGTTGCCGGGTGAAACCGTCGAGGTACGCAACTGTGCCGTCTTGATCGACGGACGAGTACTGAACGAGCCGTACCTCGACCCCGAAGTGGTCACACCTACCGACTGTGGCGGCGACTACAGCCTCAATGGCCCCGTGCCGGAGAATCACGTCTTCGTGATGGGCGACAATCGGGGCGGTTCGCAGGACTCACGGGTGATCGGAACGATCAACGAAGACGACCTGGTGGGTCGAGCGTTCGTCGTGTTCTGGCCCCAGAGCCACTGGCAGTGGCTCTGACATCGAACACCGACGTCAGAGGGTGCCGATTTCGGCGATGAAGGCGTCGGTCATCACATCGACGTGATCGCTGTAGACGGCGTCGAGGCCCATGCGCAGTGCCGGACGCAGGTCGTCTTCGTGCTGGAGGTCCCATCCGAACGCCACCAGCCCGAAGCGGTGGACGAGCGCCACGAGACCACCATTCCAGTCGGTGCGGTGAAGGTTGATCCCGTCGATGTCGTGACGGGCGAGGTGCTCGGCGCGCCGTTCCGGACTCCCCTTGATCCGCTCGAGCCGTGTGGTCTGCAGCAGCCGTACCGGGGTTCGGCCCCCGTCGTCGAACATTGCCCGCAGCGCAAGAACCCGTTCCAGGCTCGGTTCACAGAGCCACGTGCGTTCGAGCATGTCGGCGTCGATGGCGGTGACTGTTTCGACGATGGGAATTGCGCTGCCGGGATCCTTGAGATCGAGCGACAGTGCGTAGTGCGTGCCGCACGTGCGCAGCAGTTGTTCGAGCGTCGGAATGTGCGCTGGAAGCTCGTCGCGGCGGAACTCCTTGATCGGACGCTTACGCAGCCCGCTCTTGACCACGCCGTCATGATCGAGCACGGCAACGCCGTCGGCGGTCAGCCAGACGTCGCTCTCGAGGCCAGACGCGCCGAGCTTCAAACCCAGCGCAAACGCCTCGAGAGTGTTCTCCGGGGCATGTGCGCGCGCCCCACGATGGGCAAAGGTGATCGGTGGATCGAGGAGGGAGGGGAGACGCTGTTGCACTCCTGACCATGATGGCAGCCCCGTAGACTGCGCCCGTGTTCAATCTGCAGGGCAGCGAGATCATCGTCATCCTGCTCCTC
>DASQFE010000716.1:0-2472 GCA_035633295.1 Ilumatobacteraceae bacterium
CAGCCTGCCGGCCTGTTTCCCGAGGAGTGACCGGTCGATCAACTCGAGCCCGAGCGGGACCGCGACTGAGTCTCTCGGCAGCCCGCTTGCCGTGGTGGGAAGCAAGACGTTCCCGGCGATGCCCGCCCGACCGACATTCGAAGTGATTGGCACGACGTGGGTCTGCCACACATCCACACCGAGCACGTCGTCGGAGGACACCACCACACAGGGCCGGCGCTTGTCCATGTCGATCCAGTACACCCCGCCTCTGGCTACCACGGTGCGGACCGCTCCATCCGCTCCAGCGCTGCCGACGACTCCGCCTCTGTTGGAGGTTCGGCGTTCGCAACCTCGGCGTCAGCGAGCAGCTGCTGGGCGAAACCCAACGCCGAGTGGGTAGCGGCGTGACGCCGGAGCTGATCAGCGACCCAGGTGGAGAACGGGACACCGAGCCCGTCGATGATCGGCACCACGTCCTCCGGAACACTGATCGTCTTGTTCGGCATGTACGTATCATACATACATACCAAGCGGCGGGCCCGGTCCTCGGCATGAGTAGACGCGCACCGAGAGTCGCCTTGCGGCACACTTTCATTGTGCTGAGGCAAGTAAAGTGTGTCGATGGCTGCTGCGGCGACGATCACCACGACGGAGGCGGCAAAGCGCCTCACCGTCAGTACGCAACGTCTTCGACAGCTCATCATCGCCAACGAGATCCACGCCGAGCGCCACGGACCGATGTGGGCAATCGACTCGGCATCGGTTGAGGAGTACAGCCGCCACCGTCGACCGACCGCAGGGCGGAGCCTGTCAACGCGAATGGTGTGGGCCGCGCTCCTCAGCGACCTCGGCACCGACGTCGACGATGAGGTGATCGAAGCATTCGGACTCGGTCGGACCGAGCAAGCGCGACTTCGCGCGCTGCGTGAGCGTGATGCCAACGAGTGGCGTTGGCTCGCTCGACGTCGAGCAAGAGTCCAGCGATTCGAGACGTTCGACGCCTACCTCGATCGCATCGAGCACCACGACGGAGTCCTACGCACTGGGATGAGTGCGTTGGCTGACCATGCCGTCGACCTCGTCGCCAACCGGCGAACACTCGATGTCTACGCGTCGGCCTCGGCGGCCGCTGCCCTCATCGACGCCATGCGGCTGACGCCGGCAGCGACGGGCAACCTGACGATCCGCGCCATCGACGATTTCGGAGCCAGCGGCTTCGTGCTGGATCGCGATGTGATGCCGAGGGCCGTCGTTGCTGTCGACCTGCTCGACGACGCGGACACGCGGACGTCGCGTGCAGGCAGCGATCTGATCGAGGCGATCACCTGTGGCTGATGACCTCGACAGCTCGATAAAGCGGCCCGCGGGCTGACGCGCCACCCGGAAGGTCAGACATTGCGGAGACGCTCGGCTGTGATGACCAGCCCGATCTGTTCGAGTCCGTCCACGATTTCGGACGGCGTGCGGTGAGGGCGCGTCAGCCCGGCCGACATTCGCCTGATTGTCGTCGCGAGGTCGTCGCCTAATCCGTCGACGATGAGTTGGGCAAAGAAGTCATCGGGCTTCGTGATGGAGACGCTGGGCGCCGACTCGGGAACCTTGGCGTTCTCGAAGTCGCTCGTGTTCGACGTCAGGATGTGATCGGCCCGGGCATGGAGAGCGGCTGCAAGATGCCAGAGGTCGTCGGGATCGGGTCCGTCGAGTTGGTCGCGGACGACTTTGCACTCACCTGCCGTGACACTCGTGGACGCCGACGCAAGAACCGCCGCACGAAACGCTGCGCTCTTCTCTTCCGGCAGGCCCTTGTCGTCGACCAGCACTCGTTCGATCTCGTCCAGCAGTGGATCGGAAACGCAGAGGTCGAAGAGGCCGTCACCGACACAGGACAGCACGAGGTCGGCCAGTCGAACCGGATAGAAGACGTTGGTGTCGACGAAGACGAGCGGGATCGGTCTGGCTGCAATATGGCTCAATAGTCGAGGCCGCCATCGATGAGCGCGGTGATCGCGGCGTCAGTGCTCGTGCGACGTCGTGATCGTTCGGCAGCCAAGCGTTCGACGTCGACGACGCGGATCGTTCGGTGCGTCGAGCCGGGCTTGTGACCGAATGGCAAACGTCCGTCGGCGAGCAGCCGGTCGACGTACTGGCGCGACACGTCGAGGATCCTTGCAGCCTCGGCAGGAGAGACCTCGTCCTCGGATGTGGTGTAGATGGGGTGGCGACCAGCGGCCAAGTCGCGCAGCAGTCGCTCGGCCAGCGCGAGGACCAGTTCCCGGATGGCGGGCTGATCATCCATTGCGGCCAGAACGCCCGAGCGTTCCGTGTGATCGGCAGCGACGAACTCCGCCGCTGATTGGCGCACTTCATCGCTCACGTCGTCGAAAAAGACGGTTTCGCTCATCGCGAAACTGTAGATCGGTGTAGCTACAAGTGCAACACGATCAGCAATAACAGCAACTCGATCCGCCCTCCGTCAGATTCACTCTCCTG
>DASQFE010000717.1:0-5331 GCA_035633295.1 Ilumatobacteraceae bacterium
GTCGTGTACCAAGGCGGTTGCGCCGATGAGAGCATCGCGGAACGGTGCAGGATCCGGTACGTGCAAGCCCGCCGCACGACGCACAACGCGCTCGTCCACCGGAAGCACTCGACTCTTGAACGCTGCGGCGACGCTCTGGTCGAGCCATGCACGGAGCACTGCTCCCTGCGCAGGATCTGAACCCTCCATGAGCAACACGCCGTGTTCGAGTTCGTGGATCGTGATCGCGGAGATGAACAGCTCGGCCGACGGGACTTGCTCGGCCCACGAGGCAACCCCGAGGTTCGCCTTTCCGCTTCGCACCTTGCGGAGTTCGGACACGATGTTCGTGTCGAGTACGAACATCACTCGAACGCGGCCGGCCGCGCCACGTCGCTGTTCCTCGGCGCCACGAACTCGATGTCCGCGACTCCTGCCGGCTCGGCGAGCAGGTCGAGTGCTCGGTGTGGTCCGACGAGTTCCTCATAGTCGTCGAAGGTCAACAGCACGTGTGCCGGTCGGCCCCGGTCGGTGATGTAGACCGGGCCGTTCTCGGCAGCCTTCTTGGCGCCGCTGGTGTCTTGATTGAATTGTCGGCTGCTCATCTGCGTCGTCATCAGACCTCCATGTAGCTACATCTCTACAATAGTCCTGAGGTTCGGGAGCGGCAACCCGCCACATGTCTCGGCAGCCGCCGATCTGAACGTGAGAAGCGAGGAAGGGCGCGAGCCGAGCGCCCGGCGATCGCTTCGAACCGCACATATCGGGGTGTCGCGTACGGGACTTCGTGCCGAATCAGCCTTGCTGCACGCAGGTCGAGACGTTGGAGCAGATCGCCGAACGGTTGCGCTGGAGCGCAAAGCGTCTGGCTGACGCTCGAGCCCGTGCTGCTGAGTCCCGCCCATCCAACGTCACCGACAGCGACCGTGCCCGCGCCGACGCTCTCTCGGAATCGGTCAGCCGGACACGTCAAGCACTCGACGAAGCTTCCTGACGAGGTGTCCCCTCCCGATTGGCGGGCGCTGAGCGTTGTCCTCAACGACCGAGCCGCGATCTACGCTGAGGAGTTCCCAGCGGTACTGGCTGGTGTGGGGCCTGCGATGGTCGTGGCGTTCACCCACGAGGAAGCGCAAGGTCTGCTGTTCCGCAGCACCATCGTCACCGACATCGAGAACGGGCGGGTGGATCACCGACAGGCCCAAGCAGGGCACTCGATGATCTCCACTGCCATCCGCCGTCTGGACGGGCCAGTCGCAAACTCGACGGCGCAAGGTCTGCCCTCACTGGTTCGCGATTCGCCGGACGAAGTACGTCGTGTCTTGGCCTCGGGTGTTGATGGTTCGTTCGGCGACGACATGGCTTTTCATGCCGGCTGTGGTGATGAGGTCGTCGAGGTGGGCGACGTCGCCGCTGGTCCCGAAGAACAGCAGTACGTAGCCGTTCGGGCGGAGGTGGCGGGCCGCGCCCGTGAAGAATCGTCCGAGTGCTTCGTAGTTCTCGTCGGTGATCGCTCGTTCGAGGGGATCGCGTGGTGTGAACCAGCGGAACGGAGGGTCGATGACGATTACGTCGAATTGGCCGTCGACGGCCGCGAACACGTCGGATTCGATGCATTGGACGCGCGTGGCGACGCCGTTTCGCTCGGCGTTCATCGAGGTGGCGGCGATGGCGTGCGGGTTGATGTCGACTGCGACGACGTGGTCGGTCACCCGGGCGGCAAGGATCGCGTTCGCTCCGGCACCGCAGCCCATGTCGAGCACCCAGTCGCCTGGTTGTACATGTGCGAGGACTTCTCGACCCAGCAGGTCCGAGGTCGGTGTCGGTGGAAAGACGTGTTCGAGCACGTGGAGTCGGAGTCCGAGGTATTCGACGTCGTGTGCGCCGAGCTTGTGGAGCGCATCTGACGTGTCCTCGTGCCAGCGACGCAGTTCCTCGATCCGCTCAGGACTCAGCTTCGGGAAGTAGTCGCTCATCGATCAACCGTAGCTCCGGTGAGTTCCGCAGCTCTCGGGGCGACGATGTGGAGACACCTCTTCAAGAGGATCTCTTGGATTGAACGGGGCATGGGAGTCACCGCAGGAACTTGTTGCGGGCGGTCATGGCGCGCACGCTGAAGTCGATTCGGTCGCCCCAACGCCGCCGAAGTCAGTCGCCTTCTCGACGCCAACGCCCACTGCGACAGTCAGACTCGATGCTCCCTCGCTCGGTGATCCTCGTAGCGCCGACGTCAAGAAGTGCCCGCCCGGCGTCGTTCCGCCCCGAGCGTTCGATCGCTGGGACTACCACTCGGGTACTCGTCGAACAGCTCGGTGCCGTCGATGCACAGCGGCTCGGGCGCCGTGTGGCGCTGTTGGCAGCCGACGAGATGTGGGCCGTCGATGAGGCTCTCGGCACCGTGCTCGGCCTCGATTGATCCGGCCCGAACTGCCGCCGTGCCCGTACGCGATGGATCCCAGCGACCTGTACGGTCACCAATCCGAAAAACGCAGCGCCATGTCAGGTGCTGGTTTGTTGCTGTTGCGCAAGTCTCGTGCGCACACCAATCGGAGCTGAAACGGTGAAGCCGGCCATGTGGCGGTCTTCCTCGCTTTCTGCTCCCCAGTAGCCGTACTCCCGGTTCTCGCGGGCGGCCTGTCTGCAGTGGGATTGCACGACGCACACGGTGCACAACCGAAGGGCTTTGGCCTCGCGTCGGGCACGGGCCTGTGGGCGCTCGGCCTTGCGGGGGAAGAACAGGTTCAGCTGGCCCTTGCAGACGGCGAACTCACGCCAGTCAATCGAGGGATCGATGTAGTCGTCGAGGATCTCGGCGGCAGTCATGGCTCATTCCCTTCGTGTTTGCGTTGGAAAAGTGACCTGCGACGTCCCGGCACCGCTGAAGTGATGCCGGGACGTCGAGTGGTTGTTCAGGCGGTGGTCAGGTCGCTGGCGTCGTTGGGCACCACCACGCCAGAGTCGTCGTCGAGCCCGGCGGGCTCGTAGCCGTCGGCTCGTGACTTGCTGAGTGCGATGGCGAAGATCAGCAGACCGAACAGCGGCTTGGCGAGCACGTCAGCAAGCGAATAGCCGACCTGCCGGACGACTTCGGCCGTCGCTGCGTTGTCGATGACTTGCGGGGCGAGGTAGGCGAGGGGGTAGACGCCCCAGGTGGCCAAGATGATGTAGCGGAGTGCGTCGACGAGCTTGCGAACTTGCGGGCTCTGGCGATCGAGCGACTTGCCGAGTTCGACGAACAACACATACAGGATGTACAGGAACGGGATGGTGGAGGCGATGCCCCAAAGCGTGCGGGCGGTGGAGTCCGGATCGGAGATCTCCCCGGGCCACCCGAGCAGGATCATCGCAACCGATGCGGCTGTGAGTCGCACGATCAGGCTGCGAGTGTTGCTCTTGGAGAGCTTCAACACGATGACGAGTTCGGCGAGCAGGAGCGGCACGGTGAGGAGCCAGTCGACGTAGCGGTAGCCCTCGTTGAAGGGAAGCCCGTTCTGCACGAACTCACCGTCGACGAAACTGAACGCGTCGGACCACGAGTTGAAGATTCGGGCGTAGTGGTACAGGGCGATGGCTACCACGAGCGTGGAGATCGTGACTGCCAATCGGTGGCGTGGCGCGATGCGGCTCCGGCTCAGGAGGAAGAACAAAAACGCTGCGCCCATACAGGCGATGACAAATGAGAATGAGTTGTAAACGAGGTAGTACTGCGTCTCACTCAAGACGAGATCCATGAACACTCCTTCGGGTTTGGGATCGCAACGATGCGATCCAGACGAGACGACATTAGCGTCACTTAGTCTTATTTAGTGATCCATAGTGAAATTTTGTTTCCGTGGCCTAGTCTTTGGGGGGTGAACGCGGCTGACGGGGACCTCCTCGACCTACGAACCGCGGCCGATGAACTCGGCGTTCACTACCAAACCGCGTACGGATGGGTCCGCAGCGGCCGCCTCAAAGCCGAGCTCATAGGCGGCCGCTACCTTGTCTCTCGCGACGATCTCGACGCGGTCAGAATCGGTCGCCAGACCCCCAGCGATCCGAAGCCGCCGGGTACTCAGCGGCTTGCGCGATCGTCCGATCGGATGCACCACGCATTGCTCACCGGCGACGAGCCGGCCGCACGCCAGCTCGCCGTGACCCTCGTGAATGAGGGAACGTCAGTTGCCCAGCTCATCCAGCTGGTGTTCGTTCCGTCGCTCGTTCGCATCGGCCAGGCGTGGCACGAGGGAAAACTGACGGTCTGGGTCGAGCACCGTGCGTCAGCCATCGTGGAACGAATCTTGGGCGAGCTCGCACCCAACCCGCGCGGCCGACGACGCGGAACCGCTCTCGTCGCAGCCGTCAGCGGCGACCACCACTCCCTGCCCACCACGATGGCCGCCGTGACCCTGCGCGACGACAACTGGCACGTCGAACATCTCGGCGCCAACATGCCGCCAGACGAACTCGTCCACTTCTGCGCCGAACATCCCGTCAACGTCGCCGTCATCACCTCGACCAACCCGGACACCGCCGACCTCGCAAACGAAGCTGCGGAGACGTTGAGGGCGGCAGGCATCCCAACGATCGTCGGGGCACCCGGCAGAACACTCGACGATCTCATCGAGCTCGCCCGACAGTTGAGTCGCGAAAACCGGCGGCCCTGAACGGGATCGATCACCTGACTGAGGTGGTCGGCACGAAACCGTGAGAAGCTGTTGGAAATGAACCCCGAACGAATCCTGAAGGGCACGTTTCTTCTCGCGGCCTTCGCCAGTTTCCTGCTGAGCGTCACCATCTACTTCCAGGCAGGTGACGACATCAACGGCCGACTCAACGGCATTTACGTCGGCATCTGGGTGCCATCAATCCTGGCGCTGGGCGCCTTCGTCCTTGCCCACCGGACACCGCCGCAATGAACGAGACCGGGCTGTTCATCGCCGGCACCATCGTGACGGGCATCGTCGCCACCGGCGGATTCCTGTACGCCATGTTCAGCTTCGGTCGATGGGCCGACCGCACCGACGACAAGACACTGCCCCCTTCCAAGCCAACCTGAGGAGCCGAACGAGTGACTGACCTGACCATTGACATCGGCATCGACGAGGCCGACCGTGAGGAGATCACCGAGGGACTCTCCCGGCTGCTGGCCGACAGTTACACCCTGTACCTCAAGACGCACAACTATCACTGGAACGTCACCGGCCCGATGTTCCAGACACTGCATCTCATGTTCGAGACGCAGTACAACGAACTCGCCCTCGCCGTCGACCTGATCGCCGAACGTATGCGCTCGCTCGGTGTACCAGCGCCGGCAACCTTTCGAGAGTTCGCAGCGCTGTCATCGGTCACCGAGGACGACGACCGACCCGACGC
>DASQFE010000718.1:0-3630 GCA_035633295.1 Ilumatobacteraceae bacterium
TGATCATCCTGTTCGTGTCGTTCGATCTCGATCGCCCTCAGCGAGGGTTCATCCAGGTTCCGGACGCGGCCCTCGTGCAGTTGCGCGACTCGTTCGACCAGCCGTAGCGGGCGTCACAGGTCGGTACGCGTGATGCTGTCGATGTAGTGGTTCATCGCGGCGTCCACCCTGCGCTGATCGCCCGAGACCGCGAGATCGAGTTGAAGACCCCGGACCTGGGCGAGGAACCCGGTGGCGACGTCGCTTGCTGTACGCCGGGACAGACCATGGCTACGCAGGCTGGCCTCCAGCGGCCCCAGGAAGTCGGTGATCAGCATGGGCGCCAGCGAGCCGAAGCGTTCGGGATCGCGTGCCTGCATGGCGACGACTTCGAACAGCAGTACGAACTGTCGACGTTCGGCAGGTTCGCAGAGACGTCGCCATGTGGCCCGCAGCACATCCCCGAGTGGGGCGTCATCGACCGGCGTGCGGGGCCTGTTGAAAAGGTCCGATCGGATGCGCTCGATCACTTCTGTGACCAGCGCCTCCTTGGTCCCGAAGTGCCGGATCAGCGTGGAATGCGACACTCCGAGTTCGTCCGCCATGGGTCGTAGCGAGAGTTCGGCGATGCCATGTTCGAGGATGTACTCCACAGCGGCGTCGAGGAGCTCGGGCCGACGGTGCTGATGGCGCAGCGTCCGTCCGTCGACCTTGTCCTCAGCGACGCTCATCTCGACGAATTCTAGGTCGGCACGCGTCTGCCGATGAGGCGCGCAAGAAGCCAAACCGATTGGTTGTGCTACTCGATCCCCTCATGTTACATTCCGCACTAATTGCTCAAACGTACGCACACGACAGTCCCCGCCGGCTCGTGTCGGTTCATCCGCCCCTCAAACAGACTGACGCCTGTAGGCGCAAGTCAGATTGGATCCACGTGACCGAAACGAGTGAGCCGTCCGGCAGCGCGTCGACCACGACGCTGCCGCCGCCCGGACAGAACTATCAGCCGCGGACCGACCGGGTGCCGGCCGATCAGCGAATCCTCGGCATCGACAAGCGAACGATCTGGCCCGGGGTGGTCCTGCTGATCGTGTGGGCCCTCTGGTCGCAGGCGATGCCGTGGATCGACGACCAGGTCAAGCTCGACAACCCGATCGTCGCCGGGGATGTCGTCAACCTCGGCAACGGTGAGGTGACGTTCGTTCCCGCGGTTGGTTGGGATCTCCTCGCAGGTGTCCTTCTCACGGAGGGCAATGAGGGTGCAGCCTCCATTCCGTCGAGTGCGGTGTTGCTGTCCGAAACGGTGTCCTACAGCGCGAAGTCGGGGAACTGGGACGGGACGGCCGAGGAGCTGCTCGACCAGGTCATCGACATCAACGAGAGCCTGGACGAGCTCGGCCTCAAGGACGAGCAGGACCGCATCTCGATCACCAACGCCGACGGCGTGCCGGGGGAACTCGCCTACCTGGTCGGAATCGATCAGGCGGCGCTCATCGCTACGTTCGTGTTCGAACCAGAGGGTGGCGGCACGAAGATCGGCGTCGAGATCGAAGTTCGCGGCGAGCCCGACAGTCTCAAGGAACTGGCCGAGGAGTACGCCCCGATGATCGATTCCACGACGTATCGGCCCGCTGGCCAGGAGGCGAACTCATGACCGACACCGCATCACGCACCGTTGACGACTCGGTCGTCGCTGCCCGTCGCGCCGTGATCGACGAGAGCGGCTGGGGTGCACCGTTCCGGTTCATCCAGGTCCACAACTTCACCTTCTGGGTGGTGGTGCTCCTGTTCGTGTCCGGAGCGTCGCAGACCTATCGGGGTTTCAGTTCGTCCGCTCAGGCGTACACCGACTCGTTCGCTCAGGGGACCGTCTGGTTCGGTCTCTTTGCCATCTTGTTCCTCTGGTTGTTCTCGCGCCTGGATCGGTACTCGTCGATTCCGGCCAAGGCGAAAGTCGTCGCGTTCCTGTTCAGCGGTTTGGTGTCCACGTTCGCCATGGCAGCGATCAACAACGACGCGTTCCGGTCGATCCTGGCCAAGACGATCAGCCTCGAGTTCATGCAGGTCTGGAGCGCCGGAGCGACGGCACCGTGGTCGGAGGAAATCGTCAAGATGCTCCCGGTCGTGTTGCTGATCGGGCTCGCCCCGCGCGTGATGCGTTGCGCCTTCGACGGGCTGATCATCGGCGCGATCGCAGGGCTGGGGTTCCAGGTCTTCGAGAGCGTGGCCTATGTCTACGGATCCGCTGCAGCCAATTTCGGTCAGGCCGAGTACGGCACCAAGACGCTCTTCATCCGCACGGTGATGTCGACCGGCCACTGGACGTGGTCGGCATTGTGCGGTGCCGGGCTGATCTACCTCATCGGCCGGCCCGCCGAAGCGCCGCGCCGGGCTTTCGGCATCGCGCTGATTCTCTGGGCGATGTTCCTGCACTGGTTCTGGGACTCGATCGGCGGGATCTCCGGCGGCGCCACCTGGTCGATCGGGCTCTACATCCCGCTCACGCTCGTCTGCGTGGGGAGCTTCATCTGGATCTACCGCCACACTGTCGTCAAGGAGCGCGACTGGGCGCGGGCACTGCTCGCCGCCGAGGTCGACCGTGGCGTCATCACCGCCGGCGAACTCGACGCTGCGGTGGGTTCCCGCAAGGAGCGCAAGCACTTCGTCAAGTCGCAGCCGAACCATCGCAGCACCAAGCACGTGCTCGAAGCGACCACCGATCTCGCCGACGAGATCGCAACCGCCTACGCGAATGAGACCCCCGAGGTCGAACAGGCCCGGGCCGAGATCGCTCGTCTGCGTGGCTAGGTCTGGTTCTCATGTCACGTGAGCAATCCGCCCACGACGCCGTGCAGGCGCTCATTCCCGATGACACCATCATCGACGTCGCGCTCACCTACCCACGGGGTTACACGAAGTCGCAGGCGTACGGTATGGCGGCCGGTGGACTGATCGGCGGGAGTGACTTCGTCGGTGTGGGTGCCGTGGTCGGGTCCGCAGTCGGCGGCAGGATCTTCACCAACCTCAAGGAGCTCCCACCGACGATCGTGCTCGCCGTCTCCGACACCGCCGTGTACACCCTCGGCCGGGACAAGATGGGCCTGGTGGGCGGCTGGGACAAGCTCACCAAGATGGTGAAGTTCGACCGCAGCACGTTGCGGACCGAGGTCCATCAGCGTGCCGTGACGCTCGAGATCACGCTGACCGACACCGAGCACGACGTGTTCGTCGAGCTCGAGGCCAAGCGCCTCGGCAACCTCGGCATCAAGGACATCACCGAACTCCTCACTTCCGACTGATCACGTGCCATCCCGCGCGACGGGCAATCGCGATGCCCGGCCGACGGTTGCGTGGATTGCGCCGAGGAAACGGTCCCCGAGTCCATCCTCTTGATCCTCGTACCAGATCCAGGCGTTCAAGAGGTCGAGGTCGACGAGTTCGTGGTACTCGACGCGGAGGCTCACGCGCCGCGCTGAGCGCGGCGTTTGTCGAACCGCTGCTCGATTTCGCCCCAGGTGAGAGTGCCTGCGTCGCCGGATTCGAGCATCGCTGCTCGCCGTTGCGTCTCAGCCGACCACAGCTGGTCGATCTCTCCTTCGTCGACGGCCTCGCTGTCGAGGCTGGCGAGAAGATCTGAGGCGATCCGCGCTC
>DASQFE010000719.1:0-6402 GCA_035633295.1 Ilumatobacteraceae bacterium
TGGCTGACCGAGGAGATCGGCGAACTCGCCCAAGCGGTTCGCAAGGGAACGCACGAACAGCGGGTCCATGAGTTCGGTGACGTGGTCGCATGGGTGGCAACCCTCGCCAACCAGCAGGGTGTCGACTTGAACGAAGCGCTCGCCCGCTACGCGGACGGCTGCCCGAAGTGCCGTGCGATTCCCTGCGGTTGTTGACCCGGGCGAGTCACTGACTCAGCAGTTCGGCGATCTGGATGGCGTTGAGCGCGGCGCCCTTGCGAAGATTGTCGTTGCTGACGAACAGCGCGAGGCCGCGGCCATCAGGTGCGCCCTCATCGCGGCGAATCCGCCCCACGTAGGTGGGGTCCTGCCCGGCGGCTTCGAGCGGTGTCGGAATGTCGCACAGCACCACGCCCGGCGCAGCGGCGAGCAACTCGGTTGCCCGCTCGACCGAAATCGGTCGTTCGAACTCGGCGTTGATCGACAGCGAGTGACCCGTGAACACGGGCACCCGGACGCAAGTGCCCGACACGAGCAGGCCGGGGATGTCGAGGATCTTGCGGCTCTCGTTGCGCAGCTTCTGTTCCTCGTCGGTCTCGAACGAACCGTCGTCGACGAGCGACCCGGCATACGGCAGCACATTGAAAGCGATCGGCTTGACGAACTTCTCCGGCGTGGGGAACGTGACCGCCGCACCGTCGTGAGTGAGCTCGGCGGCCTGATCGACGACTTGGCGCACCTGCTTGTCGAGTTCGTCGACACCGGCGAGGCCGCCTCCGGACACCGCCTGGTACGTGGCCGCGATGATCCTCACCAGGCCGGCCTCGTCGTGGAGGGGCTTGAGTACCGGCATGAAGGCCATCGTGGTGCAGTTCGGGTTGGCGATGATCCCCTTGGGCGTGTTGCGGGCCTGCTGGCCGTTGACCTCAGCGACGATCAACGGAACATCGGGGTCCATCCGGAAGGCCGAGGAGTTGTCGATGACGATCGCTCCGGCCGCAGCAAACTTCGCGGCGTAGGCCCGCGACGATGTGGCGCCAGCGGAGAACAGCGCGATGTCGAGCCCGCTCGGGTCGGCGGTCTCCGCATCCTCGACGACGATGTCGGCGCCCTTCCATGGCAGGGTCGTTCCGGCCGATCGGGACGACGCGAAGTAGCGCATCTCGGCCACGGGGAAGTTGCGCTCGTCGAGCAGGCGGCGCATGACGCTGCCGACCTGTCCGGTGGCGCCGACCACACCGATGCGGATACCGGGGAGTGCTGCAGACATGGCCGAAACGATAACCCCGATGTCGGTGATGCCCGCTGAAGGTTTCGCGCGCGCTGGGCGGTTTCGTGGTGGCTCTGGCACAATCGTCGCCATGCGTCGTCGACCTCAGCTCGTGCCGTGGAAGGCCGCAGGCCAGACCAGCGAGCGACAAGCCAGCGGCGACGACGTCGTGCGCACCACCGGCTGGGTCTTCAACAACGAAACCGGGAGTGAACTCACCCTCGAGCAGTTCGTTGCCACCGGCGACTCCGAGGTGCCCGCCTATCTCACCGTGTTCGGTCTCCGAACGCCGGACGCAGATGGTCGTACCAACGACGACAAGACCCTCGTCGAGATCGGTTGTGGCATCGGGCGGATGACATGCGCCTTCACGCGGGAGTTCGGGACCGTTGTCGGATGCGACCTCGACGCCGGCTTCCTCGAACGGTGCTTCGAGACCGTTGGTCAGTTCGGCAAGGTCGATCGCCTGCGCACGAGTCATGTCGTCGATGGCCACACGCTCGACCTTCTGCCCGACTCGTCCGACGTGACGTTCAGCTACATCACCCTGCAGCACTGCGAAGCGGACGATGCCCTGAGGCTGACCTCTGAGGCCGTGCGGATCACGCGTCCTGGCGGACGGATCGTGCTCAACTATCGGGCTCGTGGAGCCCCGGACATCGTCTTGATCCCGCTGGGTGCTCTGGTGCGCGCCATGTTCCGGATTCCGAAGTTCGGGCCCTGGTTGTCGCAGCGCCGATGGGCGGCTCGTCTGGGCTGGCAGGCAAACCGTTTGCAACCCGATGAGCTGATCGGGCCGCTGTCGTCGCTGCTCTCCGACGTCGAGATCTGGCGCAATCCGAAGAGCAAGATCTCCGGTCGCGGCGCCACTGAGCACGAGTTCGACGGCATCAACCGCCACCACTACTGGTTGATCGCCACCGTCCTGTAGAAAACGCGATCAGGGTCAGACCCCAACCGCCATGATTCTACGGTAGCTCGGTGCGGCGGAGCGCTACCTGCTCGATGCGGTGGCGGTGGATGGAGCGGATCTCGATCTGCCAGTCGTCGATCACGACGGTCTCACCGATAGTCGGGAACCGGCCGAGTTCATCGAGCACGAGACCGGAGATCGTGGTGTAGTCGCCCTCGGGAAGCTCGACGTCGAGGTCGACGAGGTCGTGAACCGGGAACGTTCCGGGGATCACCAGCGTGCCGTCGTGTTCGTGGACCACCGTTGCGAGGTCGGGGTCGGTCTCGTCGTAGATCTCCCCGACCAGTTCCTCCACGAGGTCTTCGACCGTCACGATGCCGAGCGCTTGTCCGTGCTCGCCGATCACCAGTGCCATCTGATTTCGGTGCGTCTGGAACTCCCGCAGCGCCGTGAGGACGCGGGCGGCATCAGGGAACGCAGGGATCTCGCGCATCGCCGCGACGACCGGTTCCGCGTCCCGACCGATGAGGCTGCGGAGTTGCACCATGCCAACGGTCCGATCGAGGTTCCGCTTGTCGGCCACGGGTGCACGAGAGTGCCCGGATTCCAACAATGCAGCGAGCGCCTCGGCGCATGTCATGTCGGCGTCGATGACCGTCACATCGTTACGTGGCACCATCACCTGATCGAGTTGGCGTTCGGCGATCTCGAAGGCACCGTCGATGATTTGGCGCTGCTCGGGTGGGAAGTTCTCGTGGATCGCGACCATGCCGCGCAGTTCCTCCCCGCTGACCTCCTCGCGCTGCAGGGTCGGGTCGCCGCCGAGCACCCGCACCGCGATGTCGGTCGACCGCGACAGCATCCAGACCACCGGTTTCGTGAGCGTCGACAGCACGTTGAGCGGCCGAGCCATGACGAGGCCCCACTTCTCGGCGCGTTGCATTGCGAGACGTTTCGGGGCAAGTTCGCCGAATACCAGCGTGAAGTAAGCGAGGATCAACGTGACGACGATGACCGATGTCGGCCCGGCAGCTCCGCCAAGGAAGCTGAGTCGTGCTTCGAGAGGCTCGGCGAGGGAGACGGCAGCGGCAGCCGATGCCAGGAATCCGGCAAGTGTGATCCCGATCTGGATCGTGGCGAGGAACTGGTTCGGCTGGCGCGCGAGGCGGGCGAGCACGACGCCCGTCGCCGATTGTGTTTCGAGGCGCTGCAGCTGGCTCTCCCGCAGCGACACCAGCGCAAGCTCGGTCCCGGCGAATGCTGCGTTGATGACGACCAGAATCCCGACGAGTAACAACTGTGGCCACACGTCGGACATTCCCTTCATTCAATCGCCGGTCTTTCCGGACCCGACCCCAACAGGCCGAGCCGGTCTTTCCGGACCCGACCCCAACAGGCCGAGCCGGTCTTTCTGGACCCGACCCCAACAGACCGTGCTACTTGCGCTCGGGGAGTGGGGCGGAGTAGTCGGCACCGGAATCGAGTCCGAATGCGGTGTGCAGGGCGCGGGCGGCGCGCTCCATGTCGCCGCCGGCGCAGACCACCGAGACACGGATGGTCGAGGTGGAGATCATCTCGATGTTGACCCCCTCGTCGGCGAGCACCCGGAACATCTTCGCGGCAATGCCGGGAGACGACTTCATGCCGGCGCCGACGAGCGACACCTTGGCGATGTCGTTGTCGTGCGATACGCCGGTGGCACCGATCTCGGTGGCCACCCTTGAGACGATCTGCTCGGCATCGGCCATGTCGGCCATCGGCATCGTGAAGCTGATGTCGGTCGTTCCCTGAGTCGATGTGTTCTGAACGATCATGTCGACGTTCACGTTGGCCTCGGCAAGCGGTTCGAACAAGGCCGCCGAGATGCCCGGCCTATCGGGCACACCGAACACGGTGACCTTTGCCTCGGTCATGTCGGTGACGACACCGGAGATGATCGGATCTTCCATCGAAGCCTCCTCGTTGGTGACCCACGTGCCGGGTTCCCAGGTGAATGCGGAACGCACGTGGAGTGGTACGTCGTGATTGCGGGCGAATTCGACCGAGCGCAGCGCGAGCACCTTGGAGCCGGCGCCGGCCATCTCGAGCATCTCGTCGAAGTGGACCTTGGCGAGCTTGCGTGCCTGGGGCACGATGCGCGGGTCGGCGGTGAAGACGCCGGTCACATCGGTGTAGATCTCGCAGGCGTCGGCGTTCATGGCTTGGGCGAGGGCCGACGCGGTGAGGTCAGAGGCGCCGCGGCCCATGGTGGTGATCTCCTTGTCGGTGCTCACCCCTTGAAAGCCGGCGATGACGCAGACCTTGCCGGCAGCCATCGCTTCGCGAACACGATCGCCTCTGACCTCGACGATCTTGGCCTTGCGGTGGGAGGTGTCGGTGATGATGCCGACCTGGCTGCCGGTGAAGCTCACGGCGTCGATGCCGCGGTCGGCGAGCGCCATGGTGACCAGTGCGGCGGTGACGCGCTCACCGGTGGTGAGCAGCATGTCCATCTCGCGGCCGGGCTGGGTGCTCGACACCGAGTTGGCGAGAGCTATCAGATTGTCGGTGGCCTTCCCCATGGCCGACACGACGACGATGACGTCATTGCCGCGCTTGCGTGTGAACGCAACGTTGTCGGCGACCGCACGAATTCGGTCGGGGTCGGCGACGGACGTGCCGCCGTACTTCTGGACGATCAGAGCCACGAGAACCGGAGGCTACAAGCGCCCACGATCCCAGCGCGTGAACAAATGGAGTACTGAGGCCGACATCTGTTCACGCGTTCGGCAAGGTTGCTGGGTTCAGGAGCCTTTGATGACGTGCTCGACGACGTCGAACGACATCAGCTCGGCTCCCTGGGCGACGGGCTGGCGCGGCGCCTCACCGGCGGCGGGCGTGTTGCCATCGGCCTGACCGCTGGCGTGGCCACGCTCGAAGTCCTGGCTGGCCATCCACGCCTGGAAGTGCTCCTCCGTCGCCCAGCGGGTGTACACGAAGTAGCGGCTCTCGCCCTCGGTCGGACGGAGCAGCTGGAAGTCCTCGAACCCGTCGAACTGCTCGACCATCTTTGCTCGGCCGGCGAATCGCCCTTCGAGCTGTGGGCCCATGCCCTCGGGGATCGTGATGGCATTGATCTTGACGACGCTCATGCCCCCAGCATGCCGTGGTCAGACCGTTCTCACCAGTCGGGGTCCACCAGTCGGGCGAGGATCAACATCGCGTCGAAGACGTCGGTGAATCGGGTGGTGAGCGGGGAAAGGCCGAATCGCAGCACGTCGGGGTCGCGGTAGTCGACCACCACCTTGCGATCGGCGAGCTGGTCGTGAAGGCGTCGTGCGTCGTGGCGGCGGATGGCGACGTGTCCGGCTCGTCGATCGGGGTCTCGGGGGGTGGTGGTTTCCAACTCGTACTGGTCCGCCAGCTCGATGGCGAATCCGCTCAAGCGTCGA
This sequence comes from Ilumatobacteraceae bacterium, assembly GCA_035633295.1. Lineage (GTDB taxonomy): Bacteria > Actinomycetota > Acidimicrobiia > Acidimicrobiales > Ilumatobacteraceae > Sva-07. Next base: position 5,594 of record DASQFE010000719.1, read on the forward strand.
ACCTTGTCGGTGACCGCGGCGATGCCCGCATCGACCGTGAGTGCAATGCCTTCGCGTGCGGCCGTGAGTCCGAGGACCGGTGGCGTGCCGTTCAGCATCCGCCCGATGCCGGGCCGAGGCTCGAAGGGTCGCTCCATCGCGAACTGGTCGGATTGGGCGAACCATCCCCAGATCGGCTGGACCACCCGCTGCTGCACGTCCTTCGACACGAAGACGAACGCCGGTGCGCCCGGGCCGCCGTTGAGGAACTTGTAGGTGCATCCGACGGCGAGTTCCACGTTCGCCGCCGGCAGGTCGAGTTCGAGTACGCCGGCCGCATGCGAGAGATCCCACACCGTGGTGGCACCGTGGGCCGCCGCTCGAGCCGTCTCTCCTGCGAGATCGGCGATCTCGGCCGTTCGGTAGTCGACGAGCGAGCGCACCACGACGTCAACGCCGGAGAGATCGTCGAGGCCACGACGGATCACGCAGCCGCGGAGGCGGGCGACTCCCTCGACCGCGTAGCGGTCGGTCGGGAAGTCGGCGTCGTCGACGGCGATCACACGCCGGTTGGCAACGAGGTCGAGTGCAACGTTGATCTGCTGGAAGATCCCGACCGTCGTTGACTCGTGTACGGCGACCTCGCCGGGGCCGGCGCCGAGGAGTGGGGCGAGTTCGTCGCCGACGGTGAGCGCCAGATTCAGCCAGTCGTGTTCCCACCACGATGTGATCAGGTCGCCTGCCCATTCGTCGACCACGCGGTGCAGCGCGGCGACCGTGCGCTTGGGGGTGCGTCCGAGCGAGTTCCCGTCGAGGTAGATCAGGTCGGG
>DASQFE010000720.1:0-2807 GCA_035633295.1 Ilumatobacteraceae bacterium
TGGTCGGCGCGGTCTTGCACCTTGGGGTGCTTGCGGAGCCACTCGTCGCCCAACTTCAGCAGAATCTGGAGTTCTTCGAGTTCTCGGGGGCTGCCCGGCTTTGTCTTGTGATAGCGCTTCAGCGAGTTGCGGATCTTGGGGATCTCGTCGCTGCTCATTGCCTTGGAGATGCCGCGAAGGCCGGTTTCATGCTTGAACGAGACGTCGAGGTCGTCGGGCAACGTCGAGACCCTGCGCCGGATGGTGCGGCGCTGTACCCTGCCTGCGCGTTCGGCGAGGTGGGCGGATTCGTGCAGCACGGTGTGCATTCCGGCGTCGGTGTCCGGCCGATACTGACCGCTGGCGAAGAACACGTTGCGGTCAACGGTGAATGCGCTCGCCTGCATGCTGCGGGCGAGTTGGTCGGCCCGGGAATCGGTGTGCACGTGGACGTCACCGACGTCGTGGCCGGTTGCCTGTCGGATGCTGTGTTGAACGTCGGGTTCGAAGCGTCGACCGCGCCCGATTGCGTCGTCGAGTTGGCTGGACGTGTCGGAGTCGATCGCGCCGCCCCTCAGACCGACTTTCGAGCCGTTCGCAGATCTCTCGATTCGCGAACCCCGTCCGCCCGCCGTCGACGCGCTCGTCGGGAGTCGGGATCGTCCGGCTTGCAGAGCCAGCAGGCCCCGGTCGGCGACCTCGTCAGCTCGACGCTCCGCCGAGTCGCTCGCGTCGCCAACGAGGTACGGACTCCTGCGACGATGGACTTGCGAAGGAAGCTGCTGGGCCGCCTCCAGTGCCTCGTCGAACCATTCGACACGAGGGAGAAACTCGAGCATCCACCAGAGACTAGCCGTTCAGGCAGAGGCACTGTCTCTTGCTGGGATCAACGGCAGGGCGCCCGCGAGGTTTCAGCGGGAGCGGAGTTCGAGGCGGTCGCGCTGGGTGATGCGATAGGTGCGGTCCTGCTGTTCGAGCCAACCCAGCCGGATGAAGCTGGCGATGGCCTTGTTGACCCGCTCGCGCGACGCGCCGACCATCCCGGCCAGCTCTTCCTGTGTCACCGGCAAGGTGAACTCGTCGGTGCCGTCGGCCAGCTCGAGGAGGCGCTTGGCCGTGCGGCCCGTGACGTCGAGGAACACCGAGTCGGCGAGTGCCTCGTCGGTCACTCGGATCCGTTGAGCCAAGAGGCGCGTGACGTTCCACAGCAGCTTCGGGTTCTCTTCGAACATCTCGAACACGGGGCCGTACGGGATCGACAGCAACGTGGTCGGCTCGAGCGCGCGGGCCATTGCCGAGCGTGGTCCGTCGTCGAGCATGCCCATCTCGCCGAAGAGGTCGTTGGCTTCCATCAAGGCGACCACGCTCTCACGTCGATCGATCGGATTCGCCAGCGCGATGGCGATCCGGCCCCGCAGCACGAGGTAGAGCGCTTCGGGAGGATCACCCTCGTTGAACAGCACGTCGCCACGGATCAGATGCAACTCCCGGCCGGTCTCGGCGATGCGCTGCAATGCGTCGGGCGCTGCGTCGGCGAAGAAGTCGGTGCGGGCGAGGGTGTCTTCGTGAGCCATGACTTCGGTCACGGTACTACCCTGCGCGGTCATGACCGGCGCTGAGCACACCTGGACGATCGTGGTCGGTGGCGGCAGTGGTGAGCGCTTCGGAACGCTGAAGCAGTACGAGCCTCTCGGTGAATGTCGTGTGATCGATCATGCTCGCGCCGTTGCCGAGGAGACCTGCGATGGTGTTGTGGTGGTTGTGCCGGCCGTCGATGCCGATCGCGAAGGGGCCGTGGCCGGCGGTGCGACGCGAAGCGAGTCGGTTCGTGCGGGCCTTGCCGCCGTACCCGATGACGCCACGATCATCTGTGTGCACGATGCCGCACGGCCGTTCGCAACGCCGGAACTCTTCCGTCGGGTCATCGACGCCGTCGTTGCGGGTGCCGACGGAGCGATCCCCGGGGTCGCCGTCACCGACACCATCAAGGTCGTCGCCGACGGCGCGGTGGTGTCGACGCCGGATCGATCAGCTCTCGTCGCCGTCCAGACACCGCAGGCCTTCCGAGCCGCCATCCTGCGCCGTGCGCACGACGGCGGTGACGCATCCACCGACGACGCCGCGCTGGTCGAGCGGATCGGTGGTCACGTGGTCGTCGTTGCCGGCGAGCCCATCAACCGCAAGATCACCCATCCCGACGACCTCGAGTGGGCCCGCCGACAGCTCGTCGCCGACCCGACAGGACTCACCCCATGACCCACAACGTCCCCGATTTCCGAGTCGGTCAAGGCTTCGACATCCACCGATTCAGTGCCGATCCGAATCGGATCCTCGTGCTCGGGGGCTGCCATTTCGACGGCGAACCCGGCCTCGAGGGCCACAGTGACGCCGACGCAGTTGCTCACGCGTGTGCCGATGCGCTCCTCGGCGCCGCTGGCCTCGGCGACATCGGGCTGCATTTCCCCGACACCGATCCGCGGTGGGAAGGCGCCGACTCGATGGCGTTGCTGCGTCACGTGGCGGCCATGCTCGCCGAGGACGGATGGCGGGTGTCGAACGTCGACTGCGCTGTCGTGTGTGAGCGCCCGAAACTGGCCCCGCGGCGCGACGAGATGCAGCGGAATCTGTCGACTGCGGTCGCCGGGCCGGTCACGGTGAAGGGCAACCGTGCCGAGCAACTCGGCGCAATCGGGCGTGGCGAGGGTGTGGCCTGTTTCGCGTCGGCATTGATCCATCGAATCGTGGACCCGAAGTGAGTACCGGTCGATCGTCGGGCCGTCCACCGGGCGGCAAGGGTTCGGGCGGCAAGGGTTCGGGTGGCAAAGGTT